>ONJV01000177.1 GCA_900318215.1 uncultured Veillonellaceae bacterium | reverse complement strand
GCGGAGCTCGCCATAGAGGAACTCGCGCTTGATTTCGAGGCCGATGACGAAGAAGAACACCGTCATGAGGCCGTCATTGACCCAGTGGACAAGGCTCATCTCGAGCCGCCAGTCGCCCGTGCCGATGCCGAGCTCGGTATGCAGCAGATGCTCATACGCGGGCCCGAGCGGCGAATTGGCAATCACAAGCGCAAGAATGGCGCTTGCCAGCAAGATTACGCCACTCCCAGCCTCCCAGGTCAGAAACGCCTCAAACGGCGTCATCAGCGTGCGGAGTTTTCGTTTCATAAAGGTATGCCTCCTTTCAAGGGTGCGCAATATCGCGCGTCCAAACAATCGGGGGTATGCCTTTATTTTATGCTATCCAGCGCCTTCGTGCAACATGCGCTTTGTGCGCGGTTTTGTAAAATCATTGCTTGAAAAAAATATGCCTCATCGATAAAATATAGGTAGAAACCGTAAGAGAGGTCGTGGAAATGATGAAAGGGCAGGCAGAAACGAATCTTGATGATGACATTCTCTCTGGAGATCGGCCATCCTATGACAAGGCTGCGAAGAAGTTCCTTTCAAAACGGAGGTTGCTGGCTCGCATCCTGCATCATCTGATTCCGGAGTTTCGACAAGTCAGCCGACAGGATATTGAAGAAAAATACATCGTTGGTGATCCGCTCGTCGGTACGGTTCCTGTCGAGCCCGGTCTCACGAATCATACATTCCCGTTCGAGATTCGCGGAGCGGCGCAAGAGCAGAGCGATGACAAAGAAGGGACCATCACCTTTGACGTCCTGTTCTATGCGACACTGCCGAAGAGTGGCGAACTCGTCAAGTTCATCATCAATCTCGAAGCACAGAAAGCAATGCCGACAGACTATCCGCTCATGAAACGCGTTATGTTCTACGGTTGTCGGCTGATTTCCTCGCAGAAGGAACGCGAGTTCGAGAAAAGCGACTACGGGAGCATCTGCAAGGTCTACACCATCTGGCTCTGCTTCGAGCCGCCCGAAGGGTATGGCAGCGGCATCAACTTCTACGGGACAACGGAGAAACGCATTCTCGGAGACTATCGCGAGAAACCGGAGAACTATCAGCTGATGAACGCCATTGTCGTCTACATTGGTGACCATCGTACTGGCGACAATCTGCTGAATCTCCTTCGGCTGATCTTTAAGCAGGAACTGAGCGGTATAGAGAAAAGGAAGTTGCTCGAACAGGAATATGATATGAAACTTACAGACGAAATGGGAGAGGAGCTGGACACCATGTGCAATTTGAGTGAGGGAATTGTTGAAAAGGAGCAGAAGAAAACGATTCTCCGATTGCAGAAAGCCGGAGAGAAACTTTCTACCATGGCCGCCGCTACAGGATGGACGTTGGAACGGATTAAGACCTTCTTGAAGTCGCAGAATCTCCAGCCTGTGCAGTGAGTGTTTGCGCTGTATGTGTGAACGGTTGCAACTGAAAATAAGGGAAGTCCTCCACGGCTTGTGCCTTGGAGGACTTCGCGTTTCTTGCTTATTTGCAGATGTGGTCGAAGATGTACTGGAGTGCTTCTTTTGCCTGCGCATAGCGTTCATCCGTTCCGCTGAGGATGACGCTGTTTTCGCTGCTGCGTTCTGCCTTGTCGCTTCCGACGCTCAAGGGGCTGTTTGCCGTTTCAAATTCGATGTAGCCGCTCAAGAGCGTGGATTTCAGTTTTGCTTGGACGGCGACAATCGATTTGAATGGGATGACCTTGAAATTGTTGTCACCGACGTTCCAGAGCCCGCCGCCGGTCTTGTCGATTACGACAGCGTTTTCATGTACATAGAGATTCGAGCCACGGCAGTCAATCGCGAAAAGTTCTTGCCCCAGAAATTCTCGTACGGGGCTCGGACGCATTTCGTCAGAAGAGGATTTGCCGTTGCTTTTCATAGAATCAAAAATGCCCATCCTTTCACGCCTCCTGCAAATTCATGCTTGATATGGGTTTTAAGAGAGTTTCGACATGGATTATAAAAATCCTGCCAAAACACGTCGCGTTTCAGCAGGATTTTTATAATGTGTGACGAATAGTTCTCTTAAGAAGCCGAGAGTCAGCGGCTTCGACTACGATATATGATGCGAACAGGAGGGAACGACGATGAAAAAGGGCGTGCTCAAAAAGTTGATGATTGCTGCAGCAGTCGGCATGAGCTCGTTGATGCTTGCTCCGTCTGCGGATGCAAAGATGCAGTTCTACAAGCCAGCCTATGGTGACAAGATTCAAGCGAAGGTGACAGATGGCTCTACGATTACGTTCGCACGGACGGGCGGCGTATCTTTTACAATCAACGGCGTTCCGTACTATGGAGACGATGCAGGGGCGAGGACAGATTATCTGGAGATGTCTGTGAAAGCGGCGAAAGACGATGTGACAGGTGACATGGTCTTTTATGTGACATTCGAAGACCCAGATGGGGTAGTTCGTGATGGCTGGCTATTTGCCAAGATGAAAGATGGAACGTTTCATGATATTCGCGTGAATGATTCATGGAGCCATCGTCGCCAAGTCGAATTGAAACCTTCTAAATCTGGCAATCCTGACACCTTTAGCGTTTTGTACGAGAATCCTGGAAATCCAAATAAGAATATCGGAATCGCTGTTTGGTGGGACAAAAAGCTGAACCGCTGGAACTACCATGGCTGATGGCTATGATATGCGGATGAAACGTGGATTTCTATTCAGTAGGTGGTGATGGAGCATGATGCGGAAAACTCGGATGGTTCTTGCCTTTGTGATGGCCGTTATCTTCCTCGTTGCGTTATCTGGATGTAGCAAGGATTCGTCCAGTTCCAGCGGTGCGAGTGAAAGCAGTGTGCAGCCGACGGTGCAAGAACTCGCAAAGGAAGATGCCAAGGCTGTCGGGTTTGATGGCGAGGTCTTTGCGACGACGTTCCAAGAAGGGAAGGACGGCTACCTCATCGCAGAGAGTGAAACGCCAGACCGAATTGTCGTCATCGACAAGAAGAACCAGCGCATGGCTTACGTCACGCCAGTCGATATGTTGCAGAAAATCAAGCAGGGGACAGCTCCGAAAAGCCTTATGCGCGTGGTGATTGCGACGTATACAATCCCCAAAGACAGCAGAGACCAAGACGAGAAAGCTGGTGTTGTGGGAAGGGGATACGCATAAAATCCCGATATATGCGCTTTTCGATGTTGATGATAGCGGGAAGGTGGTTCCTGGCAGGCTCACGACAGGCTACGGGCTGACACCAAGCCATTATCAGACGCCGCTGTTCGAGGCGAAAAACGTGGATATGGCGAACATCGTGCTCATAGATGCTTTGGAATTGCTGCCAAATTTGAAGTTGGATTCGACAAACGAGAAGGAAGCAGATGCATCGTCACAATCATCTGCGAAAAATGACGCAAACGCTGCCTATCCTGTCGTTCATTGGAAGTCTGCATATCTGGGACAGGATGTCAATGCTGTCATGCGGCAACGCGGATTGTCAAATGACAGCTTGCGGGAAGGCGAGGCAGGGTTGGCAGATTTTGGAATCATGTCTGACCAAGGGCTTCGTGATGCACTCCTTTTGGAAAATGGCCGCTCTCTGGCCCTGGGACTCCAAAACAATAAGATTCGCGTCGTGGCAGGCTGGCCGCATGATGAATCCTATGAGACGGTTGGTGATTTCATCCGTGGCTACTGCGGAGACAATCAGTTCTTTTCCGTTAAGCCCAAATTGGATATTTTCACGCTTGATGAAGGAGAAACGCTCCAGATCATGGAGTATGTGATGTGCTGGAAGATCGATGGTGGCTATTTCATCATCAATTATTTCCCGACGGATGACAACATTTATGAATGTTCTCCCAAGAACTACACGATTATCGATGACATGTCGTTGACCAAGGCGTTTGCGATACATTGAACAGCAAAAGAGAATCTGTAGAAAAATTCAGGAGGGATTGTGATGAAAAAGTTCTTTTTCGGCATCGTCATGGTGCTGGCGGCGTTCTGCATGGCTGTGCCAGTGAGTAAGTGTGAAGCAACAGATGTCTGGGTAGCGCATTGGAATGATGAGAACGTAGATATCTATGTGATGAACGATACGTTGCAGTATGGAACAAGCTCCACGGGGCGCTGGTTCAATGTCGTTACAAAGAAAGTCCGGGATGGGAGGCTGCTGCGCACGATCGACTGGAAGTTCAGCAAGTTCAAATCGGATATGTGGCGTTATGAAACGAGCACCATGGATGGCAGACATACAACGGTTGTGATGCCGGGCAATGGTGTCTTCGACTATTGCATGAATGTAATCGGATGGGGGTATACTGTCAGCGACTATCATTGCTATTGATTTCCTGAATCCACGGCACGAGGAGTCGTCGGAGCTTTTTGCTTCGGCGGCTCCTCTTTTTCTTTTCCTTTGAAAACCTTTTCAAAACATGAAAACAAACGTCCGCGCCTCCCTCGTATAATGGACAGCAGAAGGAGGGAAAGCGAATGATTCGAAAGGTGCCGCAGGATTTCCTGCTTGGGGCGGCGCTCTCTGCGTATCAGATGGAGGGCGCGGCCGGGACGGACGGCCGGGAACCGTCGGTCTGGGATGCCTGGCTCGCGCGGCCCGGGAGCGGTTATGATGGCCGAGCCGCGAGCGATTTCTACCACCACTTTGAGGAAGACATCGCGGCCGCGGCCGCGCATGGCCTGCGGGCGCTGACGTTGTCGCTTTCGTGGAGCCGCATCCTGCGTGCCAATGGCACGGTGAATCCGGACGGCCTCGCGTTCTACGACCGCGTGATTGATGCGTGCCGAGCGCATGGCGTCGAGCCGTTCGTTGCGCTCTACCATTTCGACCTGCCCGATGCCTACGCCCGCGAGGGCTGGCTCGCGCCGGGCACGACGGAGGCATATCTCCGCTATGCGCGCGTCGTGTTCCAGCATTTCGGCGACCGCGTGCGCCATTTCCTCACGATGAAAGACCCCGTGACGGAGGTCATGCAGGGCTATATCACGGGGCTGTTCCCGCCGGGGCAGCACTTCGCGCTCGGACGCGCCGTGCGGGCGCCCCGATTTACGTCACGGAGACGGGCCTCGGCCTGCACGAGCATCCTACGGACAGCGTGCTCGAGGATGACGACCGCATCGACTACCTGCGGCAGCATCGGCATCGCGCACCGCGCCGAGGGCGTCTATCCCCTGCGCGAGACGAAAGCCGACCTCCAGGCCGCGCGGCGCGACGATGTGCTGACGAACCGGATGCTCTTGGACATCGTGCTCGCGGGGCGGATGAGCCTGCGCACGCGCTCGCTCATTGGCGAGATTCTGCCCGACGGCGAATCGTTCGCGACGAATGACGAGGAGCTCGAAGTGCTCGGCCGCGCAGCGGCGGCGCTCGATTTCTTCGGCGTCAACTACTATGCGAGCCATTTCTGCACGAAGCCGACGGACGGCACGAGCCGCATCACGCACAACGGTGTGGGCGAGCGCGGCACGAGCGCCTACGAGATTGCGGGCATCAGCCGCCGCCTGTCGCGCGAAGACGTGCCGACGACGGACTGGGATTGGAACATCTTCCCGCGCGGACTCTACGAAATGCTGCTGCGCCTGCACGAGGAATACCGTGCCATCCCGATTTACGTCACGGAGACGGGCCTCGGCCTGCACGAGCATCCTACGGACAGCGTGCTCGAGGATGACGACCGCATCGACTACCTGCGGCAGCATCTCGCGGCCGTGCTCGATGCGATGGAGGATGGCGTGGACGTGCGCGGCCTCTTCGTCTGGTCGCTGATCGATGGCCTTTCGTGGACGAATGGCTATGACAAGCGGTATGGCCTGTTTTATGTCGATTATGCGACGGGGAGCCGTTTTCCAAAGAAGAGCGCCGACTGGCTCCGCGACCTCGCCGAGCGCCGCATCATGCTGACGCTCAACGCCATCCACACGCGGACGACGAAAAATGCACCTGATTGAAAAACGAACCTTCTGAATCCCTGAAACCTCTATTTTCAAAGGAGATATATATCATGAAGCTGCACAACACGAAAGACATGCTGCTCGATGCCCAGAAGAACCATTACGCGGTTCCGGCATTCAACATCCACAACCTCGAGACGCTCTCGACCGTCGTTGAGACGGCATCGGAGCTGCGCTCCCCGGTCATCATCGCGGCGACGCCGTCGACGGTCGCCTACGCGGGCAAGGATTACCTCATCGCGCTCGTCGGCACGGCGATGGAAAAGTACAACATCCCGATGAGCTTCCACCTCGATCATCACGAGGACGTCGCCGACATCGAGGACACGGTCGCGGCGGGCTGCCGTTCTGTCATGATTGACGCATCGAAGCTGCCGTACGAGGACAATGTCAAGAAGGTGCAGAAAGTCGTCGCCTTCTCCCATACCTGCCACGCGACGGTCGAGGCGGAGCTCGGCCGCCTCGTCGGACAGGAGGACAACGTCGTGACGACGGAGGCCGACAAAGCCTACACGAACCCGGATGACGCCGTCCGCTACGTCGAGGAGACGGGCATCGACAGTCTCGCCGTCGCGATTGGCACGGCGCATGGCCTCTACAAAGGCCGCCCGAAGCTCGACTTCGACCGCCTCGCCGAAATCCGCAAGCGCGTCTCGATTCCGCTCGTGCTCCACGGCGCATCGGATGTGCCGGACGAGCTCGTCGAGAAAGCCATCTCGCTCGGCATCACGAAGGTCAACATCGCGACGGATCTCAAGATTCCGTTTGCCAATGCCGTCAAAGCCTTCTTCAAGGAGCACCCGGAAGCGAACGACCCGCGCAAATACATGACGCCGGGCAAGGCCGCTATGAAGGAAGTCGTCAAGCACAAGATTGCCGTCTGCGGCAGCGCAGGCCGCGCCTGATGTGCGGAAAGGACGCACTATGATTCTGGTACTCAACCTCAATGCCTCCGTCGACCGGCGCTACATGCTCGACACGTTCGAGAAAGGCGAGGTCATGCGCGCCCGTTCCGTTGAGAACACGGCGGGCGGCAAGGGACTCCATGTTGCGAACGTGCTACATGCGCTCGGCGCCGACGCCGTCACGACAGGCTTCCTCGGTGGCAAGGCTGGCGAGTTCATCGAAGAGCGCATGGCGGAGCGCGGCCTCGCAGGCGACTTCACGCATGTTGCGGGCGAGACGCGCTCGTGTCTCGCCATCCTGACGGCGGCGGGCGAGCAGACGGAGATTCTCGAGCCGGGCCCGATGGTCACGGCGGACGAGCTCGCCGCGTTCCGCGCGAAATATCGCGAGCTCCTGCCGAAGGCCGACCTCGTCGTCGGCTCCGGCAGCATCCCGCAGGGCGTGCCGAAAAGCATCTACGCCGACCTCATCCGCGAGGCGCATG
>ONJV01000280.1 GCA_900318215.1 uncultured Veillonellaceae bacterium | reverse complement strand
AGCAGCTCGGCGTGCTGCGCCGCTACGACCTGCGGCACCACGCCCAGCTCACGGAGACGCTGCGCACCTATCTCCAGACCGGCGGCAGCCTCCAGCAGACGGCCGAAGCGACATTCACGCATCGCAACACCGTCAATTACCGCATCCATAAAATAAAGGAGCTCACGGGATGTGAACTCCAGGATGCCGGGGAACGCTTCGCGCTCCTGTTTGCCTATGAAATTGCGTCGTGGCTCAGTCTTTCTTCCAGACCTCGGCCATGAGGTCATCATACGTCGCCTCGAGATGCTGAACGAGCACGCTGAGCATGAGCTGGATCATCTTCGAGTCGAACGTCTCTTCGACGAACGGCAGGCAGATGTCGAGATAGATCGTGCCGTCTTCGCGCAGGTAGTATTTGAAAATCTTGAACTGCGCATTGAGTGTGTTGAGGTACGCCGTGAGGCGCGGGCGCTTTTCCTCCGCGACACCTGTCACGATCTGCGTGCGGATGATCGTGAAGATGCTCGTGTCGATGAGGATGGCCGTTGGCAGGATCTGCCCCTTCGTCTCGATGCGCGAGCGGAAGATGACGGTCTGGTAGTCATCCTCAAGCGACTCCGTCGAGAAGACGTTGATGTTGTTGTCAACGAGGAATTCCTGGAAATCGAGCGCCTTCGTGTTGCTCTCGACGCCCGAGCCCTTGCGGCCGCGCGCTGGCTTCTTCTCAGCTTTTTCGGCCGTTTCCTTCTTCTCTTCCTTCGTCTCTTTCGGCTCCTTCACAGCCGTCTCCTTCTCCTGCGTGTCTTCTTTCTTTGTCGTCATGAATTCTTCTTTCCTTCCTCGACCACGAGGTCCTCGAAGCCGAGGAACCTGGCGGCATTGTTGTAGCTGATGTCATCGACGATCTGCGCGAGCATCTCGTCGTCATCCGGATACGCCCCGTTTTCGACGAGACGGCCGATGTAGTTGCAGAGGATACGGCGGTAATACTCATGGCGCGGGAACGAGAACGGCGAACGCGAATCCGTCACCGTGCCGATCGTATTGCCGAGCAGACCGAGGCTCGCGAGCGTCGCAATCTGCTCTTCGATGCCCTTGCGCGTGTTGTTGAACCACCAGGCCGCGCCCTGCTGGACGCGCCCGCGCGTGCCATCGCCTGGGAACGCGCCGACAATCGACGCGATGACCGCATTGTCGGCCGGGTTCGCCGGATAGAGGATGACTTTCGGCAGGCTCTCGAGGCGGTCGAGCGCGTCGAGGAGCAGCGTGATGCCTTTTGCCGAATCGCGCGCCGAAATGCTGTCAAAGCCCGCGGCCGTGCCGAGCTGCGTGCGGCGTTTTGTGTTGACGTTCCTGAGCGCCCCGTAGTGAATCGTGAGGATCCAGCCGCGCTCGCTGCACTCTTTGCCGAGGAACAGCATCAGCGCGCCGCGATAGCGCTCCTGATCCATCTTCGTCGGCGTGCCCTTGCCATTGATGTACTTGCCGACGATATCGTCGAGCTCGAACTCCTCTACCTCGTGGTAGCGCACGCACTCGACGCCGCAATCGACGATGCGGCAGCCCTGCGCCGCGAAATAGTCGAGACGACGGTGCAGCGCCTCGCGCACATCAGCCATCGTCGTGATGTCGACGTCCGCCGCCTGCCCGAGGTCGTACTTCATGTAGTTCTCCCAGTCGGGGTCTTCGATGGTCAGTGCCCCGTCCGCGCGGAACGTCGGCAGCACCTGCGTCTTGCAGCCGCTCGTCTTGATGGCCTTGTGCCACTTGAGGTCGTCCGTCGGGTCATCGACTGTGCAGAGCACCTTGACGTTCGAGCGCTCGAGAATGGCCTGCGCGCGCATCTCAGGCTGCGACAGCGCGATGTTCGCGAGATCCCAGACCTCGTCCGCCGTCTTGCCCGGGAGAGGCACATGGCTGTGGAAATAGCGCGCGAGCTCGAGATGCACCCAGTCGTACATCGGGTTGCCGATGGCTTTCGGCATCATCTCGGCAAACTTCTGGAAGCGGTCGCGCCCCGGCGTCCGCCCGCCCGTGATGAAGCGTTCCTCGACGCCGTCCGCGCGCATGAGGCGCCATTTGTAATGATCGTCCGCGAGCCACGCCTCCGCGAGGTTGCGATAGCTCCGGTTCTCCGCGATCTCGCGCGGATGGATGTGCGAATGGAAATCGAGAATCGGCATCTTCTCCGCATGTTCGTGAAAGAGCCGCTGCGCTGTCTCGTTCTCCAGCAGAAAATCTTCATCCATGAACCGTTTCATGATGAAAAACCTCCTTTGCCTTTTTCGCGTTCTCGTTCGTTGTTCTTTGTGTATGTATTCGCTGTCCGGCTCGCAGATTCCTGCTGAAAAACACTTTGCCTTGCTATAAAATCCTCCGGCACGGAGCAAAAATGACATAAAATACAGAAAAAAGAAAGCCAAGAAACGTCCAAGCATGAACTTTCTTCGCTTTCTTCATATTTTAGGTCTCACAGCAACGCCAGCACCTTCAGCTGGAGGTCGGCATCAATAAACGACGCCAAACTCATGTGCAATCTGCTCGACTTCTTTTAACGAAAGATTCGTCTTGAGCGCAATTTCTGGAAAAGAAACTTTCTCTTGCAACATATGCCAAACGCGAATGACGAG
>ONJV01000296.1 GCA_900318215.1 uncultured Veillonellaceae bacterium | reverse complement strand
TTTCATGCCCGTCTGCCAGGAAAGCCTGCTTCAAGCAACCACAGCTTCCCTGTGGATAACTAATTCCCCTCAATTTGACACTTTTTCAGCAGCCTCCTCCGAGGGAGGGGGACCGCGAAGCGGTGGTGGGTGTGTCGAAGGCAGGCCGTGAATTCATCATCGATTGTGCAGTCGAAGGAGATAACTCACTATGCCACTATCCCAGCGTGTCCCGCCGCAGAGCATCGATGCCGAAATGTCGGTGCTCGGCGCCATGCTCATCAAGAAAGAAGCCATCACGCAGGCGCAGGAGCTCCTGAAAGCCGATGACTTCTACCGCGAGGCGCACCGCCTCGTCTACGACGCCATGCTCGAGCTCGCGGGGAACGGCGAGCCCGTCGACCTCGTCACACTGACCGAGGCGCTCCGCAAGAAGGAGATTCTCGAAAAAGTCGGCGGCATCTCCTTCCTCACGCAGCTCGCGAACTACACGCCGACCGCCGCGAATATCGTCTACCATGCAAAAATCGTCAAGGAAAAATCCGAACTGCGCCACCTCATCGACGCCGCGACGGAAATCGCCAGCGCTGCCTACGAGGCGACAGACGAAGTCACGGACATCATGGACGACGCGGAGAAGAAGATTCTCGCCATCGCGGGCAGCCAGTCGACGGGCGGCTTCGAGCCCATCAAGGACATCGTCATCAACGCCATCGACCACGTCGAGTCCATTTACGAAAGCAAGGGCGGCCTCACGGGCATCGGCACGGGCTTCAAAGACCTCGATGCCATGACGAGCGGCCTGCAGAAATCCGACCTCGTCCTCGTCGCCGCGCGCCCGTCGATGGGCAAGACGGCCTTTACGCTGAACATCGCCACGTACGCCGCCATGCACGGCTCGACCGTCGCCTTCTTCTCGCTCGAAATGAGCAAGGAGCAGCTCGTGCAGCGCATGCTCTGCTCCGAAGGCGGCATCGACTCGCAGCGCCTGCGCACGGGCAAGCTCGACGACCAGGAATGGCAGCAGCTCATCAACACGGCCGACAAGATTTCGAAAGCCAAGCTCTTCATCGACGACACAGCGGGCATCAGCGTCATGGAACTGCGCTCGAAAGCCCGCCGCCTCAAGGCCGAGCACGGCCTCGACCTCATCGTCATCGACTACCTGCAGCTCATGCAGGGCCGCTCGAAAGGCGGCGACAACAGCCGCCAGCAAGAGATTTCCGAAATCTCCCGTTCGCTCAAGGCGCTCGCCCGCGAGCTCGACGTCCCCGTCGTCGCGCTGTCGCAGCTCTCGCGCTCCGTCGAAAGCCGCACGGTCAAGAAGCCGATGCTCTCCGACCTGCGCGAATCCGGCTCGCTCGAGCAGGACGCCGACATCGTCATGTTCCTCTATCGTGAGGACTACTACGACCAGGAGACGGAAAAGAAGAACATCACGGAAGTCATGATTTCGAAGCACCGCAACGGCCCAATCGGTTCCATCGAGCTTTTCTTCCAGAAAGAGTTCACGAAATTCCGCGACCTGTCGAATCTGGAATGAGAAAGGAAGACCGTATGAAAATCCTCGTTACCGGCATCACGGGCCAGCTCGGCCACGATGTCATGAAAGCGCTTACTGCGCGCGGCCACGAAGCTGTCGGCGCCTCGCGCAAGGAATTCTCGCTGACGGATTTCGACGCCGCACGCGCTTTTGTCGAACATGTGCACCCCGACGCCATCATCCACTGCGCCGCCTACACGGCCGTCGACAAAGCCGAGGACGAGCAGAACCAGTGCATGATTGTCAACGGCGGCGCGACGCGCAACCTCGCGGCCGTCGCGCGGGATATCGGCGCGAAGTTCGTCTATATCTCGACGGACTATGTGTTCCCGGGCATCGGCGAAGAAGCCTATGACGTCGATGCGCCGAAAGGCCCGACGAATGTCTACGGCCTCTCGAAACTCGC
Source organism: uncultured Veillonellaceae bacterium (assembly GCA_900318215.1). Taxonomy (GTDB): domain Bacteria; phylum Bacillota; class Negativicutes; order Selenomonadales; family Selenomonadaceae; genus Selenomonas_C. The sequence continues at coordinate 387 of ONJV01000296.1, read as the reverse complement.
GGGCGAGGAAGCCGTGCAGGAACTCCTGACGAAGTATTTCATCGTCCGCATCTCATGGGTCTTCGGCGTCAATGGCAAGAACTTCATCAAGACGATGCTGAAGCTCGCCGAGACGCACGACAAGCTGACCGTCGTCGATGACCAGATTGGCTCGCCGACGTACACGGCCGACCTCGCCGAGCTCCTCGCCGACATGGTCGAGACGGAAAAATACGGTGTTTATCATGCGACAAACGAAGGCTTCTGCTCGTGGGCGGACTTCGCGAAAGAAATCTTCCGCCAGGCGGGCAAAGACGTCACCGTCACGCCCGTGCCTTCGACAGAGTACCCGACGAAAGCCGCGCGCCCGAAGAACTCGCGCATGTCGAAAGCCTCCCTCGACCGCGC
>ONJV01000161.1 GCA_900318215.1 uncultured Veillonellaceae bacterium | reverse complement strand
CTGGCTGCCCGCGACGAAATTCGAGGACGGCATCCAGAAGACGATCCAGTGGTACCTCGACAACCGCGACTGGTGGCAGCACATCATCAGCGGCGCGTACCAGGATTATTACGAAAAAATGTACGGCCACCGCGCTAAACTCTGATTTCCTGATTTTCCTAAGGAGGCATGCAACATGTCCATCGAATCCATTCGCCCGCAGCTCGATGACGAAACCTGCAAGAAGCTCGCTGTCTGGCTCTGCGACAACGCCCTTAAAACCACGTCCTACTATATCCAGGAGACGTACGAAGCCCTCAAGGATTATGCTGAAAAAGGCATGACCGAAGACATCCTCGGCAGCATGCGCGAAGCCATGCACCGTCCCGACATGACCGAGCGCGAGGCCACGATCCTGACGGAAGGCGAACTCCGCCGCGGCATCAAGCAGCTCCAGATCTGGGCCGAACGTCCCCGCGACACGAACGCGAGATTCTTCCGCCTCAAATACAATCAGGTGAACTGGGAAGCATGAAAGTTCTTTTGACACTCCTTGCGGCTTTTCTCCTGCTGAGCAGCAGGGGGGAGGCCGCCTCTGTTCCTCTGCGCGGCGTCATCGAGGGCTTTTACGGCACGCCGTGGACGGAGGACGCCCGCCTCGACATGATTTCTTTTTGCGGGCGCACGGGCTTCAATGCCTATATCTACGCCCCGAAAGACGACCCGTATCATCGCGAAAAATGGCGCGAGCCGTACCCTGAGGCCGAGCTTGCCGACCTTTCGCGCCTCGTCGCCGCTGCGCAGAAAGACGGCGTCCGCTTCATCTTTGCCGTCTCGCCCGGCCTCGACCTGCACCTCGGCAGCAGCATCGCGAGCGGGGGAGCGGCCGACCCGAATTCCGCCGTCACGGCCGCTCCCGCAGTGGCTCGTGCTGGCGCTTCTGGCGGCTCCGCTGCCGCCGACCGCGCCGCCATGCTCGCGAAATTCGAAGCGCTCTACCAGCTTGGCGTCCGCGACTTCGCCATCTTCTTTGACGACATCCAGAGCCGCGACGGCGCCGGGCAGGCCGCGTTCCTCCGCGTCGTGAACAAAGAACTCCGCGCCCGCCACCCGGACGTCCATCCCCTCATCACCGTCCCCACGGAATACAGCTATGACACTATGCAGGACGGGCAGGGGAGCCCGACCGCTTATACCAAAGCCTTCGCGGCGGGCCTCAAAGGCACGGACATCCTCGTCCTCTACACCGGCGATGGTGTGGCGAAAGGCGGCCTCACCGCCGAAAGCCTCGCCAGCGCCCGCAGCCTCTGCGGCGGCCGTCCGCTCGGCCTCTGGTGGAACTATCCCGTCAGCGACTACGACGAAGCCAAGCTCGCCCTCGGCCCTATCGAAAAACTGCCGCTCGAAGGTGGGGGCGTCCCCGCCATCTTCTACAACCCCATGAAGCACGAGCGCCTCAGCAAAATCGCCCTCGCCACCGGCGCGGCGCTCGCAAAGGCACCCGAAACCTACGACCCCGAAGCCGCGTGGTATCAGGCCATCGAAGATCAGTACGGTGCGCAGGCCGCTGCGATGGAAACCTTCGCCGACCACAGCACCCACATGAAAAACAGCTGGGCCGACATCGGCCGCCTAGACGCGCCGGAATTCCGCCATGCAGTCGACAACCTCTTCGCCGCCATCGACCAAGGCGCCCCCGAAGCCGTCACCCTCTCCCGCCTCCACGACCTCGACGCCCGCTGCGCTGCCATCGAACAGGATGCCAGCAGTCTCGAACAAAATCTCGATGATGCGACACTCGAAGAATGTGCTCCGCAGCTCCAGAAACTGAGGCGTATGGCGGCGGCTGCACGTTATGGTTTGCGGATGATGGAAGATGCCAGCGATGAAGCAGCCCGCGTGAAGTTCCGAGTGTTACGCAAAGAATTTGTAGAGGATACCAGTGCTCGTGTCAGTGATGACGCGCTCCAAAATCTCATCGACGGCATCGCTGAACGGGCAGGGGAGTAGTAGCAGAGATAGTATTTATGGGCTGTAGTCTGCAAGGGTACGTCTTTCCTTCGCAGATTGCAATCCTGCTATACGTTTTTACCTACCTCCGCCACTCCCCCCGCCGCTCACGCGGCCCGTCCCCCCTCTGGGAGGGGGGCTTCGGAATAAGGCGCTTCCAGCAACAGATGCAGCGGCCTACAAATAAGTCCGTCCTGCTCCATCGGATTTTGATAGCAAGACGCTAGGACAGCGAGCAAAGCGAGCGCTTCCGCGCTCGGATTGTACTCCTCTGCGTGCGCCATGCCGTACTTCGGGAGGGCGGGGGCTTCCATAAGGAAACTTTTAGCTGTAAGGAAACGTAAACAATCGAGATACCTCGATGTGAACTCCACGTTTCAAAATACAACGAGCCCCGCAGGCCGTGTCAGCGTTGTTTCCGTTGGAAGCCCCCGCCCGACCCGCTCACGAACCCACCTTCGCGTCCACGAACAGCTTCTTCGCGGCGGCAAAGGGGTTCCACAAGGATTCCGTTAAGGAATCGTCCGTGGAATCCGGTGGAACCCCTTTGCCGCCCCGTGCATCGAGCCCCTCTTCGCGACCACGAAAGGACCTTTTTATCAACCATGAATATCAAACTCACCGACCTCGCTGCGGCGATTGCCCGCTCCGATGTCGTCACTTCCTACATCGACACGGTCTCTGGCCGCGTCTTGACCATCGAATCCGAGGCGGGGGATGATGCCGCCTTTGACCATGCCATGCGCATCGAGGAAGACTTCGAGCGCTACATCCCGCTCCCGGATCTCTACGATGCCGAAGAGCCCCGCGCCATGCAGGCGTTCGCCGACGCGCAGCCGCCTGAGACGAAGGGCCGCCTCGCTGCCATCCTCGCCACTCCCGGCGCCGCCCCGCGCTTCCGCCGCGAAGTGCGTCATCTGCTGCTCGAAAAAAAGTGGCAGGCGTTCCTCCATTCCCACCTGCTCGTCGTGGCCAAGGACTTCTGCGAGGAAAACGGCATCGGGTATGATATTTGAAATTTGAAAACACGCATGAAAAAAAGAGCTGCTTGCTGTTGCAGCTCCTTTTTTCATGGGTGGTTATTCCCCAAGCATTTCTTTCTTCATCTCGCGGTAGCGCGAGCGCTTGTCGCCGCTATACTGGGCCAGCACGCCCTGATACAGGGCCTCGCTCTGTGCCGGCGTGAGACCCGGAGTGTCGCTCACCAGGCAGTCGACAATGATTTTAGCGTCCATCTCCAGGTCGCCGTGGTCGGGAAACTGCACGGTGACGTTGGCAAAGTCGAGCCCGTAGCGGCGCTCGATGTCGCCCCACACGCGTGTCACCCTCACCACGTCGCCATTGGCGATGAAATCCATCTGCTCATAGTCGGCCGCCCAGTAGTAGTTGTTTTTCGACACCAGCAGCATGTCGCCACTCACGAGCTCCTCCTCGCGGTAGAGCAAACTGTTGCGTATGCCCAGGTTGAACATCGTGGCTCGCTTGTTGCTGCGCGTGACCACGATAGTCTCGTTCATGCCATCGCGGTCGTAGCAGTCGCCTATGGTCTCGAGCAGAAACTCGCCCGTGATGGCATCGATGTCGGGGAAACGCTTCAGCTCCAGCCTGGGCGCACACAGCACCCCGCTCTCCATCACCTGGCGCAGAATGGTAGCATTGTACAATATGCCCGACTGGGCCGCCTGCCGGGCAATGGCCTTGAGATGCAGGTTGTAGACCGTGAGCCCGTAACCCTGCAGCACCTCGGCATTGAGCGCAGGGCTCTCGCTCTGCCCCACAGGAGGCAGCTGGGCCGCATCGCCCATGAGCACCAGCCGGCAGCCACGCCCGTTGTACACATAGTGCATCAAGTCGTCGAGCAGCCGCCCCGTGCCAAATATCGAGCCCTCGCCCGCGCTGTTGCTTATCATCGAGGCCTCGTCGACCACATAGAGCGTGTCGGTCTGCTTGTTCTCGGCCAGCCCAAAGCCTGCCTCCAGATAGCCCGCCTGCCGGTAGATGCGCCGGTGTATGGTGTAGGCCGTGTGCCCCGAGTACTCGGCAAACACCTTGGCCGCACGCCCGGTGGGCGCTAAGAGCACCGTCTTCATGCCGCGCAGGCTCAAGGCCTTGACAATGCCACCCACCATCGAGGTCTTGCCCGTGCCGGCATAGCCGTTGAGCACAAACACCGCCCGCTCGCCACCGTAGAACAAGAAGTGGGCCATCGCCGCAACGAGCGTGAGTTGCTCCTGGTTGGGCTCATAGGGCAGCTGCTGCATCACCTCGGTGCCAAACTGCGCAACCAGCCGGTCGCGGCTGTCGCCAGGCTCAGGCGTGCTATTGTGTGTGTTAGCCAAATCCATCACACAAAATTAATCATAAATTTCGCCATATTCAAGGAAAATTCATTACCTTTGCACGCGCAACGGCAGCAAGCCCCCGTTGCAGGCACAACAACGGTGCCCATTTTAAGCGCTCTTTGCGGGACTTTACATACCCGTCGAATGTATCCCGGACGGTTTCACCAAAGGCTTCCTTAAAGATACCCATTTATCAGCCCTTCTTTGTGGCAAATCTCTGCCAGCAGGTATAGGTCTCTCCGTTTTTAAGCTCGCTGTATCCCGTAACGTCATCGGGCAGCGAGAGATTTGCGCAGTTTATCATAGCCGTCATCGGCTCGGGGCAGAAATAGTGGTTCACTCCGCCGTGGTTCCACATATTCCAGAATCTGAACTCCTTTGAGACCTCGTTGAGGACCGTTGTACCGTTCACGGTATCGGTCACATAGACTCCGTAGAAGTCCTCGCCGTCGAGCTTATTCATCTCTGCGGTATACATCTCGTTGTCGATGACCTGAAGCGTTGGCATTTTGCCTGTGAGATACTCCTTGTCGCCGTCGTTTTGCTCAAGCAGTTTTTCGGTCGGCAGGCATCTCTCGTTCAGCTCACATCTCTTTCCTATCGGAACGAACAGGCGCAGGTCTTTCTCCTCGCCGCCGTCCACCATTGGCGAATTGATAGTTGTATGCGTGCAGATCGAGACGGGCAGCGCCTTATCCGAGAGGTTTGTAAGGTTTATCTCCTGTTTCAGACCCTCGTCGGACAGGGTGAACCTATACGATATTTTAAAGTCCACGGGAAAATACTGATACCATTCATCGTTTTTATCGTGAGTGAACGATGTCACCAGCACAGCCTTATGGTTGTCCTCTATGACGGTCTCGATGGTATGCTCTCTCTTATGCACCCAGCCGTGTATGGTATTTCCGAGCGCTTCCTCGTTCAGCGGCAGGTGATACTCCGAATCCGAGGTCTTTAAAACGCCTGCGTCGAAGCGGTTCGGCAGATACAGCGTAGGCAGTCCCCAGATCTCTCTCGATCCGTTTATCTCCTCGGCTGTGACCTCCTCACGGTAGCGGAAAACGTCTATCCTGTTCTCCTCGTCACGCAGTCTGAGCACCGATG
>ONJV01000068.1 GCA_900318215.1 uncultured Veillonellaceae bacterium | reverse complement strand
GTCTTCACGAATCTCACGCAGGATCATCTCGACTACCACAAGACGATGGAAAATTACAAGCTCGCGAAGGCGAAGCTCTTCGAGCACGTCAGCGAGGCGGGCGCGAAGCAGGGCAAGACAGCCGTCGTCAACATCGACGATGCGGCAGGCCAGACGATGCTTGAGCATGCGGCCTGCGCTCATCTGACGTACGGCATCCATGCGGAAAACGCCGACCTGCGCGCGACGGACATCGACGTGCGGGCGGACGGCGCGCATTTCACGCTGAATCATAGCGCCTTTGGCAAAATGCAGCTCGCGCTCCACATCACGGGCATCTTCAATGTCTACAATGTCATGAGCGCCGTCGGTGCGGCACTCGCCGAGCACATCGCGCCCGAGCATATCCGCGCCGTGCTCGAAAGCTTCACGGCCGTGCCGGGCCGTTTTGAGCTCGTCAAGGGCGGGCAGGATTTTGCGGTCATCGTTGACTACGCGCATACGCCGGACGGCGTCGAGAACGTGCTGAAGACGGCGCGCGAAATCGCGAAGCGCAAGATCATCGCGGTCTTTGGCTGCGGCGGCGACCGCGACCGCACGAAGCGCCCCATCATGGGACGCCTCGCGGCCGAGCTCGCCGACGTCGTCATCGCGACGAGCGACAACCCGCGCTCGGAAGACCCGAACTTCATCCTCAGCGAAGTCGAGGCTGGTGTCAAAGAGAAAATCGGCTCCAAGCATCACGAGCTCATTCCTGACCGCCACGAGGCGATTTTCCGCGCCATCGAGCTCGCCGAGACGGATGACATCGTCGTCATCCTCGGCAAGGGCCATGAGGACTACCAGATTCTGAAGGACAAGACGATTCATTTCGACGACCGCGAGCAGGCGCGCGCGGCGATTGCGAAAAAACTGGGGAAGGAGAACGCCTGACATGCCAGCATTTGAAGTTCGAGACTTCCTCGTCGCCACAAAGGCGAAAGCCGCTCATGCCGAGCCGGAAATCCGCGCGTTCACGGACATCGTCACCGATACGCGAAAAATCAGCGAAGGCGTGCTCTTCATCGCGCTGAAGGGCGAGCGCTTCAATGGCGAGGATTTCGCGGCCGAAGCCGTGGAAAAAGGCGCAAAGGGCGTGCTCGTGAGCAGCGAGTGCCCGGCCGAGAAATACAGCGCCATCACGGGCGCGGACGTTTTCACTGTTCCCGATACGCTCCATGCCTATCAGCAGCTCGCGCATGCGTGGCGCGAAAAATTCGATATCCCCGTCGTTGCCATCACGGGCTCGAACGGCAAGACGACGACGAAAGACCTGACGGCGGCGGTGCTGTCCGCACGCGGTCCCGTGCTCAAGACGCAGGCGAATTTCAACAATGAAATCGGCCTGCCGCTGACGCTGCTCGGACTCAACAAAGACCATACGGCGGCCGTCGTCGAAATCGGCATGCGCGGCTTCCACCAGATTGAGGCGATGGCGCCGATGGCCGCACCGTCCATCGGCATTGTCACGAATGTCGGCGAGACGCACATGGAGCTCCTCGGCTCGCTCGAAAATATCGCGAAGGCGAAGAGCGAGCTCGTCGAGGCCATCCCCGAGGGCGGCACGGTCATCCTCAATGCCGACAATGAATACGTCGCGCGCATGCGCACGAAAGCGAAGAAAGGCGTGCGCGTGCTGACGTTCGGCCTCGACCATCCGGCAAACGTCAAGGGCGGCAACGTCCAGACGGACGGCAGCACGACGACGTTCGACGTGACGTTTGCGGGCGAGACGCATCCATACACGGTGGCCATGGTCGGCCGCCACAATGTCGAGAACGCGCTCGCCGCGATTGCCTGCGGTTTCGCGATGGGCGAGACGCCGACGGAAATCGCGGACGGCCTCACGCATCTCGAAGCGACGAAGATGCGCTTCGAAGTCGAGGACGTCAAGGGCTATCATGTCATCAACGACGCCTACAACGCGAGCCCGATGTCCATGAAGGCGGCCATCGAGACGCTGTCGGAGCTCACGAAGGGCCGCAAGGTCGCCGTGCTCGGCGACATGCTCGAACTCGGTGCTATTTCCGTGGACGCGCACCGCGCCGTCGGCCGCGAGGTTGCGGAGCATGGCTTTGCCGCGCTCGTCACGCGCGGCGAGATGGGCGAGGAAATCGCGAACGGCGCCGAGGCGGCAGGCATGAAGGATGTCTACCGCGCAGGCTCGCACGAGGAAGCGGCCGGCATCCTGCACCGCATCCTCCAGCCTCGCGACGCCGTCCTGTTCAAGGGCTCGCGCGGCATGAAGATGGAAGAAATCATAAAACTCATTTGATAGATCAAAGGTGGAATCCATGTTACAGCAAGTCATCATCGCGGCCGTCGTCGCCGCGGGCTTCGTGCTCCTGACGGGGCCGTTCTTCATCCCCGAGCTTCATAAGCTCAAGTTCGGCCAGAGTATCCGCGAGGAAGGCCCGAAGAGCCATCAGGCAAAGAGCGGCACGCCGACGATGGGCGGCATCATGATCATCGGCGGCATCACGCTCGCGACGCTCGTGGCCGCGCCGTGGAGCACGGAGGTTCTTCTCGCGCTCTTCATCATGCTCGGCCATTTCGTGCTCGGCTTCCTCGACGACTACATCAAGGTCGTCAAGAAACGCAACCTCGGCCTTAAGGCGCGGCAGAAGCTCGCGGGCCAGATTCTCATCGCCGTCGTCACGATGTACATCGGCACGCAGGTGCTCGGCATTGACACGGGCATCTGGATTCCGGGGGCAAATATCGACATCGATCTCGGCTGGCTCTATTATCCGCTCGTGCTCTTCGTGCTCGTCGGCACGTCGAACGCCGTGAACCTCACGGACGGCCTCGACGGCCTCGCGTCCGGCGAAATGGCGATTGCGGGCAGTGCGTTCGCCGTCGTTTCCGTGCTGTCGGGCCATCCCGACCTCGCGCTGTTCTGCGTCGCGATTGCCGCGGCCTGCCTCGGCTTCCTGCGCTTCAATGCGCACCCCGCGAAAGTCTTCATGGGCGACACGGGCAGCCTCGCGCTCGGCGGCGCGCTCGCGGCCGTCGGCATCCTGACGCATACGGAGCTCCTGCTCATCGTCATCGGCTTCGTCTTTGTCTGCGAAGCGCTCTCCGTCATCATCCAGGTCATCTCGTTCCAGACGACGGGCAAGCGCGTCTTCCGCATGAGCCCGATTCATCACCACTTCGAGCTCGGCGGCTGGTCAGAATGGAAGGTCGTCACGGTCTTCTGGCTCGTGGGTCTCCTCGCCAGCGTCATCGGCCTTTCCCTCGTTCCCCAGCCTTGATTTGAAAGGATACGATACCATGTCATTCACCGCAAAACATATGCTCGTCATCGGCGCGGGCGTCAGCGGTTTCGCGGCGGCTCGCATCGGCCGCCGGTTCGGTGCTGCTGTCACGCTCTCCGATGCGAAGATGGAAAAAGACATCAAAGCCGACTTCCAGCCGCTCCGCGACCTCGGCGTCGAGCTTGTCTTCGGCCCGCAGGACGCGAGCTTGCTCGAAGGAAAAGACCTCGTCGTCGTCGCACCGGCCGTGCCAGTGCGCATCCCGCTCGTGCAGGCGGCGTACGAAAAAGGCATCCGCGTCGCAAGCGAGGTCGAGCTCGCGCAGGATTTCGCCGAGTCTCCGATTTTCGCGCTGACGGGCACGAATGGCAAGACGACGACGACGACGCTTTTAGGCCGCCTGCTCGCGACGAAATACGGCAAGGACAAGACGGGCGTCGGCGGCAACATCGGCATCCCGCTCTCGGAGATGGCGCTCAAGATCGGCAAGGGCGGCGCGCTCGCGGCTGAGATTTCGAGCTTCCAGATGGAGGCGACGGCGTATTTCCATCCGCATGTCTCGGCCGTGCTGAATGTCACGCCCGACCACATCATCCGACATGGCTCGATGGACGTCTATCAGGCCATGAAGGAGCGGATTTTCGCGCACGAGGGCGCGGGCGACTTCGTCGTGCTGAACTATGACGACGAACGCGTGCGCGGCATGAAGGACCGCGTGCCCGCAGGCGTCCGCGTCTGCTATTTCAGCCGCACGCAGGACCTCGACGAGGGCATGGTGCTCGATGGCGACACGCTGACGCTGCGCTGGGACGGAAAGACCATCCCGTTCGTGACGGTGGACGAGCTCGGCATCAAGGGGCCGCACAACGTCGAGAACGCGCTCGCGGCAACGGCGATGGCGTATTTTGCGGGCTGCGACCCCGAGGCCATGAAGCCCGTGCTCCAGAAATTCGTCGGCGTCGAGCATCGCATCGAATACTTTGCAAAAGTCGACGGCGTCAAATACTACAATGATTCGAAGGCCACGAATACGGACTCGGCCATCAAGGCGCTTGAGACGTTCCCGGGCCATATCGTGCTGATTGCGGGCGGCGATGACAAGAAGACCGACCTCACGGAGTTCATGGCGAAGGTCAAGGAGCGTTGCGATGCGCTGATTCTGATTGGCGACGCCTCCCTGCGCTTCCGCGATGCGGCGGCAGCCGCGGGCTTCCCCGAAGACCAGATTTATGCGGCGGGCTATTCGATGCCGCAGGCCGTGCAGTTCGCCCATGCCATCGCCATCGCGGGGCAGGTCGTACTGCTCTCGCCAGCCTGCGCGAGCTTTGACATGTATTCCGACATGGCGCACCGCGGCCGCGACTTCAAGCGGCTCGTCTGCGCGCTGCCGGGCAAAGTCGAGCTCCCGGAAGACCTCGTGGAAAAAGACGGAGGACATGCATGAACATCATCGTTTCGGGCGGCGGCACGGGCGGCCACATCTATCCGGCCATCACGCTGATCCGCACGCTCCAGCAGCGCGTCCCGGACGCGAAGTTCCTCTACGTCGGCACGAAGCGCGGCCTCGAGGCAGACATCATCCCGAAAGAGGGCCTGCCGTTCGAGACCATCGACCTGCAGGGCTTTGAGCGCCATTTCACATTTGACAACGTCCGCCGCGCGGCGAAAGCCATGCTCGGCGTCGCGAAAGCGCGCCACGTTGTGAAATCGTTCCACCCCGACGCGGCCATCGGCACGGGCGGCTATGTCTGCGGGCCGATTCTGCTCGCGGCGAGCCTCGCGGGCGTGCCGACGCTCATTCAGGAGCAGAACGTCGTGCCGGGCATCACGAACAAGATTCTTTCGCGCTTCGTCACGAAAATCGCGGCGGGCACGGAAGAGGCCGTGAGGCTTTTCCCAGCGGAAAAGACGACATTCACCGGCAACCCCATCCGCCGCGAAGTGCTGACGGCACGCCGCGAGGACGGGCTCAAGGCCTATGGCTTTTCCGCGGACAAGCCCGTCGTGCTCGTCTCGGGCGGCAGCCGCGGCGCGCGCAGCCTGAACCGCGCGATGGTCGGCGTGCTCAAAGAGGCACAGAACCATCCCGAAGTCCAGTTCCTCCATGCAACGGGCAAGGCGGAGTACGAGCTCCAGATCGAGCGCATGAAGGACGCGGGCGTCCATCTCGAAAACGCGCCGCACATCCAGGTGAAGCCGTATCTCTACGACATGCCGCAGGCCATGGCGATGGCCGACCTCGCGATTTTCCGCGCGGGCGCGACGGGCCTCGCCGAGCTCACAGCGCGCGGCATCCCCGCCATCCTCGTGCCGTATCCCTATGCGGCAGAAAACCATCAGGAACACAACGCGCGCGCCTGCGAAGAAGCGGGGGCCGCGCGCATGATCCTCGACCGCGAGCTCACGAGCGAGCGTCTCGGCAGCGTTTTGATGGAGCTGTTCAGCGAGCAGGGCAAGCTCGAAAAGATGGCGGCGGCGAGCAAGAATATGGGCCGCCCCGAGGCGGCTGATACCATTGCGCAGATAGTATTGGATATGCAAAAAAAGTAATGTCAGCAGGCGTTGGAGGCACACAAACTTCAGCCTCCCTCTAGAGGGAGGGGGACCGCGAAGCGGTGGTGGGAGTAGTAGGATGCTGTAGCCTGACAAGAAATGAGGAAACAATCTTGAAAAGAAATCTGAAAGAACTCAAGGGCATCGAGCATGTCCATTTCGTCGGCATCGGCGGCGCCGGCATGAGCCCGCTCGCCAAAGTCCTCTGCGAGCTCGGCTACGACGTCACGGGCTCCGACCGCAGCAGCTCGGGCGTCATCGAGGCACTCGAACAGCTTGGCGCAAAAGTTTCGCTCGGCGGCCAGAAAGCCGAGAACGTGCGCGGCGCTGACGCCATCGTCGTTTCGTCCGCCATCCCGTATGACAACCCCGAAGTCCTCGCAGCACGCGACCTCGGCATCCAGAAGCTCCACCGCTCCGACATCAATGCGGCCCTCGTCAACGAGTACAAAGGCATTGCCGTCGCGGGCTCGCATGGCAAGACGACGACGACCTCCATGCTCGGCGTCACGCTCGACGCGGCCGGTGTCAGCCCGACGATCGTCGTCGGCGGCGAAGTGCCCGACCTCGGCACGAACGCGAAAGTCGGAACGGGCGACTACCTCGTTTCCGAAGCCGACGAGAGCGACGGCACGTTCCTGAAGCTCCATCCCTACATCGCCGTCGTCACGAACGTTGAAGACGACCACATGGACCACTACGGCACGATGGAGAACATCATCAAAGCGTTCCGCCAGTTCATCGAGAACACGGCCGAGCAGGACGGCTATGCCGTGCTCTGCTTCGAGAACAAGAACCTCCGCGACATCGCGAAGACCATCGACCGCAAATACTACTCTTACGCCATCGACGAGCCTGCCGACTATCAGGCGAAAGACATCCGCGCGGCGGGCAAGGGCATCCAGTTTGACGTCTATCATGGCGAGGAAAAGCTCGGCCATGTCACGCTGAACATCCCGGGCCGCCACAACGTGCTCGACGCGATGGCCTGCATCGTCACGGGCCTTTCCATCGGCGTGCCGTTTGCGAAAATGGCCGAGGGCCTGGCAGCGTTCCACGGTGCGAAGCGCCGCTTCCAGACGAAAGGCCACGAACAGGGCATCTGGGTCGTCGACGACTACGCGCATCATCCGACGGAAATCGCCGCGACGCTCAAGGCTGCGAAAGAGACGAATCCGAAACGCCTGATTTGCGCGTTCCAGCCGCACCGCTACTCGCGCACGCAGCTGCTGCATGAAGAATTCGGCAAGGCATTCGTGAGTGCCGACATCCTCGTGCTGACGGACGTCTATGCGGCCGGCGAAGCCCCGATTCCGGGCATCAGCGGCGAGACCATCAAACAGGAAGTCGAGCGCCAGACCGGTGCAAATGTCATCTACATCCCGAAGCGTGAAGACGTTGCCGCAAAGCTCAAGGAACTCGCCCAGGATGGCGACCTCGTCATGACGATGGGCGCCGGTGACATCTACAAGACGAGCGAAGAACTCGTCGCGATGCTGAAGAAATAAACAAGAGATAGGAGAACTTTCTTTCATGAAAAACGATAAAATTGTCGTCATCATGGGCGGCACGTCCACCGAAGCGGCCATTTCCCGCCAGACCGGCACGGCCATCCTGAACGCCCTGAAATCCAAGAACTACAACGCCGTCCCGATGGAACTCCATCCCGAGACGTTCGCCGAAGAAATCCGCAAGGAGAACCCGGCTATCGTCTTCAATGCGCTGCATGGCAAATTCGGTGAAGACGGCCTGATCCAGGGCACGCTCGACATGCTCGGCATCCCCTACACGGGCTCGGGCGTGCTCGCTGCCGCCATCACGATGGACAAGGCCGCCTCGAAGCGCGTCTTCGTCGCCGAGGGCATCTCGACGCCGCGCTCCCATACGTACCATGCGTTCGAGATGAAGCGCGACCTCGCGGCCGAAATCGAGAGCGAGTTCGGCCTGCCCGTCGTCGTCAAGGCGGCTTCACAGGGCTCGTCCATCGGCGTCTACATCGTCGAAAAGAGCGAAGACCTCAAGAAGTCGCTCGGAGAAGCGTTCAAGTACAACGACGAAGTCCTCGTCGAGCAGTTCATCAAGGGCCGCGAGCTCACCGTCGCCGTCTGGGGCAACGAAGAAGAGAAACAGGCGTTCCCCATCATCGAGATCACGACGGAGTCCGGCCGCTACGACTATGACAGCAAGTACACGAAAGGCGCTTCGCACCACATCATCCCGGCGCCCGTGTCCGCCGAAAAGACGAAGGAAATCCAGGACCTTGCAGTAAAGACGTTCACGGCTTGCGGCTGCAAGGGCGTCGCGCGCGTCGACATGATGCTAGGCGAAGACGAAACCCCCTATGTCATCGAAGTCAACTCCGTCCCCGGCATGACCGAGCTCTCCCTCGTCCCCGACGCCGGCCGCGCTATGGGCGTCGAATTCCCCGAGCTCTGCGAAAAAATCTTGGAGATGGCGGGCTATAAAAAATAACTCGAATTTTAGCCTCCCTCATGAGGGAGGGGGACCGCGAAGCGGTGGTGGGAGTAGTTGGATGCTGGAGACGAACGAGGATGCAGGCATTGCTAAAGTCCTTTAGCAACATTTCGTATTTTCGTTTGTCTCCAGTACCTTACTACTACCGACCTACGGTCGGCATAAGCGACCTCTAAGCGCTAAAGCGCTAAGAGTCTGCTTATCCCCCAGTCAGCCTATCGGCTGACAGCCCCCTCTAGAGGGAGCCTGAATATGAAAGGAGGAGTACTATGCCCGACACCCCAATCCCACCTCGCGCAACCCGTCGCAGTCCCCGCCGCATCCTCAAGGGCGGCGGCTTCCTCGCCGTCATCGCGGCCGTCATGGTGCTCCTCGTCTACTCTCCGATTTTCACGCTCCAGCACATCGACCTCGACGGCGCGAGCTATCTCAAGGACACCGACATCGCGAACATCGCCGGCATCCATCGCGGCGAGCCGCTCTTTTCGCTGAAGACTGACGAAGTCACGAGCCGCCTCAAGCAGGACCTCCGCATCGAGGACGTGCAGGTGCGCCGCGTGCTGCCGGCCACGCTCGCCGTCCACATCACCGAGCGCCGTCCGCTTGCGACGATTGCGACGGACTACGGCTACGCCGACCTCGACCACACGGGCAAGATTCTCGCCGTGCACAAGAGCCTCGCGAACATGCAGATACCGCTGATTACCGGTTTCAACCTCAAAGAGAAATACGTCGGCGACGACATCGGCGATCAGGCGGCCGAGGATATCCTCTATTTCCTCGGCCAGCTGCCCGAGGGGGCCATGAGCCAGATTTCCGAAATCGCCATGCTGCGGCCGGACTACGTTGTCGCCTACACGACGGGCGCCGTCCAGATCCGTCTCGGCGCGCTCGACCGCCTCGATGAAAAGGCGAAGCTCACGAAAGGTTTTCTCGAGGACCAGAAAGCGACGCCCTATCCCGTCGAATACGTCGACTTCAGCTACACGAGCCCCGTCATCAAGCTCAAGCAGCAGTTGAAGGCATCCGAAACCGCCACCGACGAAATTACCGAATGATGCGCGGGCAGAAGAACCATACAAAACCATAAAATTTTCGAAAGCTATGGAAATGGGATGAATTCCATGATAAAATCAATAAGGTATATATTGCCCGAACAGAACGCAACGGCCATTTGAGATAAAGTCATGGGGGTTTCTATCGTGTTTGAATTGGATGATAACGTAGTCGATCAGTTTGCAAAAATCAAAGTCATCGGCGTCGGCGGCGGCGGCAGCAATGCCGTCAACCGCATGATTTCGCTCGGCCTGCAGGGCGTCGAGTTCATCGCCGTCAATACCGACGCGCAGGCGCTCCTCCATGCGATGGCGCCGAAGCGCATGCAGATCGGCGAAAAGCTCACGCGCGGCCTCGGTGCTGGCGCACGCCCGGAAATCGGCGAAAAAGCGGCACAGGAGAGCCGTGACGACATCCTCGAAGCCCTGCGCGGCTCCGACATGGTCTTCGTCACGGCCGGCATGGGCGGCGGCACCGGCACGGGCGCAGCCCCCGTCGTGGCAGAGTGTGCCCGCGAACTCGGTGCGCTGACCGTCGGTGTCGTCACGAAGCCGTTTTCCTTCGAAGGCCCGATTCGCCGCAAGCGCGCCGAGGCCGGTATCGAGGCGCTCAAAAAACACGTCGATACCATCATCACGATTCCGAACGACCGCCTGCTCCAGGTCGTCGACAAGCGCACGCCGATTACGCAGGCGTTCAGCATCGCCGACGATGTCCTGCGCCAGGGCGTCAAGGGCATTTCCGACCTCATCGCCGTGCCGGGCCTCATCAACCTCGATTTCGCCGACGTGCGCTCCATCATGACCGACGCCGGTTCTGCCCTCATGGGCATCGGCGAGGCTTCGGGTGAAAATGCGGCCGTCGATGCTGCCCAGGCAGCCGTCAACTCGCCGCTGCTCGAGACGAAGCTCGACGGTGCACGCGGCATCCTGCTCAACATCACGGGCGCTGCTGACAACCTCACGATGTACGAAGTCGGCGAGGCTTCCACGACCATCCAGGAGTCTGCCCATGTCGACGCCAATATCATCTTCGGTGCATGCATCGACGACACGCTCGGCGACACCGTGCGCGTCACCGTCATCGCGACGGGCTTTGACGAGCCCGAGACGATTGGCGTCCCGCATAAGCAGCAGCCTGCGAAGAGTGCCCCGCAGCAGGCCCCGCAGCAGCCAGCATACCAGTCGCACTTCCAGCAGCCGCAGGCGCCCCAGGCCCCGCAGCAGCCCCAGACGCAGGCCCCCGTGCCCCCGCAGCAGCCGGCACAGCCCAAGGGCCTCGACCTTCCCGACATCCCCGTCTGGATGCGGAGAAAATAATCGTTGACAATGCACGCTTCAGCGTGTATAATACATCATGTTCTTGCAACGCAAGACATGGGTAGGTGCCCGAGTGGTTAAAGGGAACAGACTGTAAATCTGTCATCTTCGGATTACGATGGTTCGAATCCATCCCTGCCCACCACCGGCGGCATAGCTCAGTTGGCTAGAGCATGCGGTTCATACCCGCAGTGTCCGGAGTTCAAATCTCTGTGCCGCCACCATGAAAAATCAGCCGTCACGCATTCGCGTGGCGGCTTTTGTGTACATTGAAAAAATCGAAAAACTTTTTCAAAAAAGTGTTGACAGAGAGGAACGAAGCGTGTATTATATATCAAGTCGGCGGCAGACAGCGAGAGCACAGCACCGCAGACAGCGATGAAACCAATGAAGCGTGAGAGCTTCGAAAAAAGAATTTCAAAAAAGTTCTTGAC
>ONJV01000074.1 GCA_900318215.1 uncultured Veillonellaceae bacterium | reverse complement strand
ATCTTGATGACGTCGATGAGCTTGCTGAGCTGGTTCACGACCTGCGAGAGCTCCTGCTCGCTTTCGACGGAAACGACGATGTTGATGCGCGTGACGTCGGGCTCCTCCGTGTAGCCTGCCGAGATGCTTTCAATGTTGAACGCGCGGCGGCTGATGAGGCCCGCGACATGCGTCAGGACGCCCGGCTTGTTGTCGACAAGGACGGCCAAGAGGAATTTCTTCATTTTTCTTCTCCTTTCGCGAGCACCATCTGGTCGAGGCGCTTGCCGCCCGGCACCATCGGCAGGACGTCTTCTTCTTCCGGCACGTAGACGTCGATGAGGACCGTGCCCTTCTCCTGCAGCAGCTGCGGCAGTTTCGTCACGAGCTCGCCGGCCTTCGTCAGGCGCGCGCCCTTGCAGCCCATGGATTCCGCGAGCTTGACGAGATCCGTCTTGCCCTTGAGCTCCGACTGCGCGTAGTGATGATGATAGAACAGGCGCTGCCACTGGCCGACCATGCCGAGGATGAAGTTGTGCACGACGATGACCTTGACGTCGATGTCGTTGTCGGCGAGCGTCGCGAATTCCTGGCAGTTCATCATGATGCTGCCGTCGCCTGTGAAGAGGACGACCGGCTGATCGGGCTTGCCGACTTTCGCGCCGAGCGCGGCCGGCAGGCCGAAGCCCATCGTGCCGAGGCCGCCCGACGTGATGAACTGGCGCGGCTCGCGGGCATCGTAGAACTGCGCTGCCCACATCTGGTGCTGGCCGACATCCGTGACGACGATCGTGTCATCGCTCGCGAGCTTGCTGACCTGCTCGACGAGCTCGCCGGGATGGATGACGTCGTCGGGGCCTTTGGCCGGGACGTAGCCGAACGGGTGCTCGTGCGACATGTCGATCGCATGCTGGAGCCACGGCGCGAACTGGTCGCGGAAGCCCGCATCCATCGCTTCGAGCTTCGTGACGAGCAGCGGCAGGGATGCGCGCAGGTCGCCCGGCACGGCAAGGTCGACGGGCACGTTCTTATTGACCTCGGCCGCGTCGATCTCGAAATGGACGATTTTCGCTTTCGGCGCGAAGTCCTTGATCTTGCCCGTCACGCGGTCGCTGAAGCGCATGCCGAGGCAGAGCAGCAGGTCGCACTGCTGGATGGCCATGTTCGAAGCATACGAGCCATGCATGCCAGCGAGGCCGAGGAAGCCTTCGGTCTCCGACGCGATGCAGCCGAGGCCGAGGAGCGTCGAGACGGCCGGCACGCCGAGCCCTTCCTGGAGCTTGCGCACGAGCGGCGTCGTGTCGGACGTCGTCACGCCGCCGCCGACGAACAGCAGCGGGCGCTTGGCACGGGCGAGCAGCTTCGCGACCTTTTCGACAGCTTTCTCGTCCGTCGGGTACTGGCCGTCATAGCCCTTGAGCGCGACATTCTCTGGATATTTATAATCAAATTTCGTGTCGAAAACGTCTTTCGCGACATCGACGACAACGGGGCCCGGACGGCCCGTGCGCGCGATGAAGAACGCTTCCTTGAGCACGCGCGGCAGGTCGTGGACGTCTTTGACGAGGTAGTTATGCTTCGTGATGGGCGTCGTGATGCCGACGATATCCGCTTCCTGGAACGAGTCCTTTCCAATATAAGGGTTCGCGACCTGCCCCGTGATGCAGACGAGCGGCACGGAATCGATGTTCGCCGTCGCGATACCCGTGATGAGGTTGCCGGCACCCGGGCCCGACGTCGCGAAGACGACGCCGACCTTGCCCGTCGCGCGGGCGTAGCCGTCGGCCGCATGGACGGCACCCTGCTCGTGCCGCGTCAGCACATGCGGGAATTTCATCTGGTAGACTGCATCATACAGCGTCAGCACCGCGCCGCCCGGATAGCCGAACACGATGTCGACGCCCTCTTTCTTCAGGCTCTCAAGGACTGCCTGTGCGCCATTCATCAACAAAATAACTTCCTCCTCCTCGAGTAAACACGTTTCCTTTTATTATCGCACATTGTATACATGTTTACAAGCCTTGCTGGAAAAAGAAAGAGACTTTATAATGAATGCATATCATAAACTCTATGCAGAAGGAGTGGCTTCTATGCACTTGTCTTTCAAAATCTTCATCGCGCTCGTGCTGTCCGTCATCTTCGGACTCGTCCTGGGTCCTGATGCCGTGCCGTTCATCAAATGGTGGATCGCGCCGATCGGCACGATGTTCATCAACCTCATCAAGATGATGATCGTGCCGGTCGTCTTCTCGTCGCTGATTGTCGGCATGACGAGCATCGGCGACACGAACAAGCTCGGCCGCATCGGCGTCAAGACCATCGCCATCTACCTCGTCACGACGGCCATCGCCATCCTCATCGGCTTCGGCGTCGCAGGACTCTTGCATCCAGGCGTCGGCATGAGCCTGCCGACGGACGCGGCCGTCAAGGTCAAGGAAGCGCCGTCCATCATGCAGGTCTTCGTCGCGATGATTCCGGCGAACCCGATTGCCTCGATGGCGAAAGCCGACATCTTGCCGACCATCGTCTTCGCGCTGTTCGTCGGCGTCGGCATCATCCAGGTCGGCGGCAAGCGCGCGCAGCAGCTCATCAGCTTCTTCGACGCTTGCGCTGAAGTCTGCTACAAAATCATCAACATGATCATGCAGATTTCCCCGATTGGCGTGTTCTGCCTGCTGCTGCCCGTCGTCGCTGAAAACGGCCCGTCCGTGCTGCTGCCGCTGCTCTCCGTCATCGCCTGCATGGCCATCGGCTCCGTCATCCACGCTGTCGGCGTCTACTCGACGCTCGCGCGCGTCTGGGGCGGCCATTCGCCGCTGAAGTTCTTCCAGGGCATGAGCGAGGCCATGATGATCGCATTCACGACGTGCTCGTCGGCTGGCACGCTGCCGGTCAACATGAAGAACGTGCAGGAAAAGCTCGGCGTCTCGCGCGAAGTCACGTCGTTCGTGCTGCCGCTCGGCGCTACCATCAACATGGACGGCACGTCCGTCTACATGGGCGTCTGCTCTCTCTTCATCGCGAATGTCTTCGGCATCGACCTCTCGTTCGGCCAGATGGCGATGATCGTCCTGACGGGCACGCTCGCCTCCATCGGCACGGCCGGCGTCCCGGGCGCGGGCCTCATCATGCTCGCGATGGTGCTCCAGGCCGTCGGCCTGCCGCTCGAAGGCCGCACCTGCCTGAATATCACGGGCGATGCAGCTGTTGCGTGCGTCATCAACGAGTCGGAAAAGAAGTATTCGAAAGCATGAAATCTGCTTGCCTGTCCTACTGTAACGTGATATGATAGGCATAGATACAGAGATACCAAAAGGACGCTGTTCCAGCAGCGTCCTTCGGTCGAGTACAATCGACGGTTCTACCAATGGATTCCTGCAAGCATGCAGAGCGCGGTCGCGACCGCGATGACAAACTTGCTGGAAACGTGGAGCTTGAGACCATTTTTCGTTTCCAAGTCCATGGGTACCACCTCCTGTATTCAGTTTTTAGCGGCGCGTCATATTTGCGGTATGACGCGCCGCTTGTTTTATTATAACACCCTATCTTCTCAATGCAATCTCTCCCGATCGATCTTGCCGCAGTCATTGAGCGGCATCTCGTCGACGAACGTGATCTTGTCCGGCATCTCGGCATTCGAGAGGCCGTGACGGATGGTCATGCGGACGTCGGCTTCGGGGATGTCGGGCTCTTTGACGACGTAGACGTCCACGCCTTCGCCGCGCGTCTTGTCTTTCGTCCGCAGGGCGACGGCCTCGCGGATGCCCGGCAGGCTCTGAAGTTCCGTCTCGAGCTTCAGGAGGTTCAGCTTCACGCCGCCGCGGTTGACGAACGCGCCCGTGCGGCCGCCGAAAATCAGCTCGCCTTTTTCGTTGATGCTGCCCGTATCATGAACGCTGAACGGAATCTCGACGCCGCTGACGTGGTACTTCGTATCGACGTAGATGAGCCCGTCCTGGATCGAGATGCTGACGCCCGGGAACGGATGGCCGAGGTTTTCGGGCGGGCGGTACGGGCTGTCGACGATGGCGTATGTGATGTAGTTGAGCTCGCTCGCGCCGTAGTAGAGGATGAGCTGCGCGTTCGGCAGGAGCTCCATGATGTCCGTGATCATCGGCGGCGTCAGGAGCTGCGAGCCCGTGAAGAGCGTGCAGACACCTGGGAACGTATCGACGCCATGCAGAGCCTCGGCGAGCAGCACGAGCTTCGTCGGAATCAGGTAGATGCAGTTGACGTCGTACTGGTGCAGGAGCTTTGCCCAGCGGTGGCAGCGCATGTGGCGGCTCGTGACGACCGTGCCGCCCTCGTAAAGCACGGAGAGCAGGGAGTTCGTGTTGCCCGTGAACGAGAGCGAGCCATGCAGGAACATGACCGTGTCTTCGCCGACGGAAAAAATCTCGTCCTGCGTCGGGAAGAACCCCGCCCAGCTGTCGTACGTGCGGTACATGACCTTCGGCGTGCCCGTCGAGCCCGAGCTCAGGACGCCGAGGATGTCAGGCTCGGCATGACGCTGCTGCGGCAGGCCTGTCGGCGTGAAGGAAATGACGGGAGACGCTGCATCGCCATCTGCATCTTTCGCCTGCACGAGACCCTGCAGATCATTCTCGTGCTGCACAGCATCGAGCTCCGCGCCCATGTCCTTGTGCGCCAAAATCGGCCGCGCGCCGAGGTGCTGGAGCGCAAAGAACGCCGCGAGCTGGAAGGCAGGCGTGTCGGCGAGCAGGAGGACGTCGTCGCCAGGATGGATGCCCGTCATGTCATCGGCAATCGCATCCGTCAGTTTTTGAAAGCTTGCGTACGTATATTCTGTATCATCCACGACAAAGAATAGCTTGTCGGGATGGGACTTTGCTTGGATGGATAATAATTCGTAGTAGTTCATAAAAAGTCCCTTTTCTTCCTTCGCAGATTCCAATCAATATCCTTTTCGCGGTCCCCCTCCCTCGGAGAGGGAGGCTGCTTTATAGCAACTTACCAGTATTGCTTCCCCGAGTCCACCTGCTCCCGCGATGGACAGCAGGCCGAGGCCGCTGTGTTCGCGCAGCGCCGCGAGGAGCTGGATGGCGAGGATGGCGCCCGAGGCGCCGTAGGGATGGCCGTAAGCGAGGGCGCCACCGTGGAGGTTGTAGCGGTCGAGGACTTCGGGATGCGCGCGCTCCATGAGGACGTCGATGACGGCGAATGCCTCGTTGAACTCGATGGCCGCAAGCTCCGTCCATGCGATGTGCTGCTGCGCGAGGAGCTTTTCCGCCGTCGCCATCGCGCCGCGCGGACTCTCGTCGGGGTTGACGCCGGCCGCCGCCGTCGCGAATATTTCGAGCTCCGGCGCGAGGTGATGCTCGCGGACAAAACGCTCGGAGGCCAGCAGTACGAACGCCGCGCCGTCATTCGTGCGGCAGGCATTCGCGGCGGTCAAGAGCGTCCCCGGACCGAGCACGGGCGGCAGGCGGTCGAGCAGGCGTTGGTTCATGCGCGGCTTGATGCCCTCGTCGCGCGTGCAGTCCTCGATGGGCAGCATCCATTCGCGGAAGGCGCCATCGCGCGCAGCTTCTGCCGCGCGGTGATGGCTGCGGAGCACCCAGCGGTCGAGCTCGGCGCGCGTGACGTGCTCCTGCTCCATGACGCGCTCGGCGCCCCAGAGCATGGCGTCGGGGCGCAGGTCGCCGGGCGCGAGCTCGGCCGTGTAGTACGTGCCGCCCGTCGCGGCGAGCTCCGAGCGGCGCGAATCGCCTTCAGCGTACGTGCGGGCAGGCTGGAGCGAGACGCTTTCCAGACCGCCCGCGAGATAGCAGTCGCCCTGCCCCGCCGCAATCTTCGCAAACGCGAGCGAAATGGATGCCGCTGCCGAGGCGCACTGCATGTCGATTGTCACGGCAGGCACAGACGACGGGATGCCAGAAAGGAGGCTCATGAGCCGCGCGATATTGCCGCCCGTGCCGACGGCATTTCCCGCGAAGACGCCGTCGAGGGAATCGTCAGAGACGTTCGTGCGACGAAGAAGTTCGCGGACAACCGAGGCGGCGAAAATTTCCGGACGGATTTTTGCAAGGCCGCCGCGGCGCAGAGCAATCGGAGTGCGGAGGGCGTTGATGAGGAAGACGCGTTGCATAATAAGATATTACCTGCCTTCGCAATAACGTTCGTGCAAATCATTACGACCTACCTCCGACACTCCCACCACCGCTTCGCGGTCCCCCTCCCTCTGAGAGGGAGGCTGACGTTTGCATTTCTCCAGTACTTGATGGATGTACGATGATACTAAGGCTCCCTCTCAGAGGGAGCTGCCGAGCAAAGCGAGGCTGAGGGAGTGTCGGAGGTAGGAACCGGCTTCTTTGCACGATTGCTATCTGCGAAGGTAATTTCTACATTCTGCCCGACAAATACGGGTGTTTTGAATTTCATCGAGAGTTTCTGGCAGGATACGAGCGTCGCTTCTTTCAGCAGCCGCTCCAAAATCAGCAGCCCCGGCACGAGAGGCTTTTCTCCTTCGTGCAACTCGTTCGTGTCACCGACATCTTCCACAAATTCTCGGACGTCTTCCGTTGTGAATCGCAGGCGGATGCTGGCTGCTCTGACGCCTTCGGCACGGGCTTCGAGATGGAGGACGCCTCCCTCGCCTGCTGTCCGCTCGGTTGGCGCTTTCCTGCCGAGCAGCATCTTGATGGTCAGCGTGCCGCTTTCGTCGGCTGCCCGCACGGTCATCATACCGTGACGGTCGGCGAGAGTCTCAGGCAGGCCGTCAGCCGTGCGGCCGAGCATGCCGTCTCTTTCCCATGCTGCCGCCGCGATGACGGCGCCTTCGTAGCGCTCGCCCTTGAGCCTGGCCGTGCATCGTGCGAGGTCTCGGAACACAGAAAACACCCCCTTGCATTTTCTTACATTATAGAAAGAACGCAAGGGGGTGTCAACGCTTCCTGTTTCCTGAAACCGGATGCTCTTCCAAAAGCTCACGGTGTTGCGATGCGCGTACATGGCTCGCGACTTCGAGCGCAGCCTCAGCGATAGCCCTCCGCGAGACCGGCGTACTGCATGTGCACCTGGCTCTCGCCGCAAGCCGTCGGCTTCAGTGCGTCCGGCAGTTTCTTCCAGTATTTTTCAGGGATGGTGAAATCGTCCTCGGGATTCTTGTGAAAGAGAATCAGGAGCAGCAGCCGCGAGCCCGCCGCGCAAATCTGGCCCTGGCCTGCGAAAATCGCGAACACGCAGGAACGCGCTGCACTGCGCAAAGTCATCCGCATGGAGAAAGGCATCTACGACGCGCGCAGCCGCTTCTTCGCGCCGTACTACCGGCAGGCGGCCTGAAGATGACGATTTACAATGCTTTCCCGTCCAGCACTTTCTCGACAAGCTTGTCGCCGATATATCGGAGCTTCAGCGAGAAGACGGGGCGGTTTTGTTTTTCCATCAGCTTGAAAAAAATCTTGTCCCCCTCCCAGATGGGGAGCTCCGGCACGAGCGCTTTTTCGACCCAGGCGAGCGTGCCTTCGCGGCAGTCATCGCGGCCGATGAAGTCGCCGTGCCAGCGGTCGGCGGTATAGAGGAACATGTACTCCGTCTGCCATGCATCCGACTCAAACGTGATGATGCCGCGCAGGCGGAAGCGGTCGAGCGTAACGCCCGTCTCTTCCTTCACCTCGCGCAGCAGACATTCCTCCGGGCTCTCGTCCGGCTCGAAATGCCCGCCGACACCGACCCACTTATCGTGGTTGATGTCGTGCGCCTTCTTGACGCGGTGCATCATGAGATATTTGTCGTCGCGCTCGAGATAGCAGAGCGTCGTGAGATTCGATTTCTTGTATCCGTCCATATATGATCCTTCTATGTATATTCGTATATTCACCACGGCTGCGGGGTCATCGGAGTGATGACGCCGAACGTATAGCCTTTGGCTTTCAGAAGTTCGATGATTTTCGGCAGAGCCTTGACCGTTTCCTCGTGCCCCTCGGACGAGTGCATGAGAATGATGGCCGTGCGCGCCGCAACTTCCTGGTCGGTCTCCGACGAGATGTTGTCGATGAAGTCCTGCGCGACGGGATGGCCGGGCGCGGCATCAGCGGAGCTCACATTCCAGTCGTGCTCGACGTAGCCGTTCGCGCGGATGGCTGGCGCATAGGCGGCCGTGAAGTGGCCGATTCTGCCGCCGGGCGCGCGCAGAATCAGCGGCCGCACGCCGAGGATGCCATAGATGATTTCGTCCGTGCGCTCCATTTCAGCGAGAAAGCCATTCACGTCCGGGTAGAGCTTTTCATAGCGATGGTCGTAGCTGTGGTTGCCGATGGCATGGCCTTCGTCGTAAATGCGCTGGAGGACGTCGGGATGCGCCTCGGCCTGGCGGCCTGTGACGTAGAACGTCGCCTTGACGCCGGCCTCGCGCAAGACGTCGAGGACGGCAGGCGTATTCTTGTCGTCCGGGCCATCATCAAACGTCAGATAGACGGTCTTGCCTGTGCGATAAGGCGTGATGTCCGGGAGCGCCGTTGGGAGCCCCGCCGCGCGTCGCTCGGCAAGCGTGTGCTTGTCATAGACGGGGACGTCCGGCGCATCGGGCGCGAGGTTCGAGAGGTCATCGGCCGCGAAGACGCGCCCCGGCTCCTGCGGCTCTGCCGCTGGCTCGTCCGCCGCCTCCTGCGCAGGCGGCGGCAGGGATGGTGCTTCTTTCGATGGCGTGCAAGCAAGGACGCCGCCGATTGCCATCAGGACGCCCACTGCAATACTGATCAAAACTTTGTTGGATTTCGATATCATAAGATCCCCTCATAATAAAAAAGAAACTCGTGCTGCATCTCTAGTATAGCACGAGTTTCGCTTTTTCTGCCTGTTTATTTCTGCTGCTGCACGAATCTTTGCTTTCCGGCTTCCTCGCGCGTCACTGGAACCGCTTCGAAAGATGCGCCGTGAGCTTCATGTTCTCGCCATAGTCCACGGGGCAGTCGATGATGACGGGGACGTCCTGCGCGAAAGCCTTTTCGAGCGTCGGCAGAAGGTCTTCGGCCTTTTCGATGCGATAGCCGATGCAGTGGAAGCTCTCGGCGAGCTGCACGAAATCCGGATTCGTGAAATCAACCGACGTCGCATGATGATAGCGCTCCATCTGCTTCCACTTGATGAGGCCATAGCTCCCATCGTGGAAAATCAGCGTGACGAACGGCGTCTTGAGGCGCACGGCCGTCTCGAGTTCCTGGCAGTTCATGAGGAAGCCGCCGTCGCCCGTGACGGCGATGACCTTCTTGTCTGGATAGACGAGCTTCGCCGCAATCGCGCCCGGCACGGAGAGGCCCATCGTCGCGAAGCCGTTCGAGATGATGCAGGTGTTCGGACGATAGCAGGGATACTGGCGCGCAATCCACATCTTGTGCGCACCGACATCGGAAATCAGGATGTCGGACTTGCCGAGCACCTTGCGGATGTCGCAGAGGACTTTCTGCGGCTTGACAGGACAGCCTGCATCATCCGCATACACTTCGCGTTCATGGCGCATCTCGTCGCGCAGCGCAAACATGTCTTCTGCGACCGTCTTCGGCTGACAGAATGTCACGAGTTTTTCGAGTGAGTGCGGAATGTCGCCGACGACGGACGCATTCGGCTGGTAAAGTTTGTTGACCTGCGCCGTGTGCGCATCGATGTGCAGGATCTTGTGGTCGGCTTTCGGATTCCATTTCGTCGGCGCGTACTCGACGAGGTCGTAGCCGACGGCAATGACGAGGTCAGCGTGCTCGATCAGTGCATCGGGATAATCTTTCTGCGGGATGCCGATGGTGCCGCATTCGTAGTCGTCATCGCACGGGATGATGCCCTTCGCCATCATCGTGTTGATGACGGGGATGTGCAGCGTGTCGGCAAAATGCGTCAGCGCCTCGCTCGCGTGGCCGCGGACGGCACCATGTCCCGCGAGCACGACGGCGCGCTCGGCTCCGGCAATGAGGTCGGCCGCCGCGCGGATGCTCGTGACGTCAGCGAGCTCGGCATTCGGCTCGTAGGGATGAATCGGATGGGAGCTCGGCCCTTCCTCGACCTCCATGCGCGCGATGTTGCACGGCAGATCGACATGGGACGCGCCCGGTTTCTCCTGCTGCGCGTGCTTGAAGGCATTGCGGATGATTTCGTTGACCGTATCAGCGCGGACAATCTGGCGGCTGCGCTTCGTCACCGGCTCGAACAGCGTCACGAGGTCGAGATACTGGTGCGACGTGATGTGCATGCGCTCCGTGCCGACCTGGCCCGTGATGCAGACGAGCGGCGCGCCGTCCATGTTCGCATCGGCGACGCCCGTGATGAGGTTCGTCGCGCCCGGGCCGAGCGTGCCGAGGCAGACGCCTGCACGCCCTGTCAGGCGGCCGTACATGTCGGCCATGAACGCCGCGCCCTGCTCGTGGCGCACCGTGATGAACTGGATGGGTGAATCGCGGAGCGCCTCGATGATTTCGAGATTCTCTTCGCCCGGGATGCCGAAGATGTACTTGACGCCTTCGCTTTCCAAGCATTTGACGAGGACTTGCGCGGTATTCATAAGCATCGACCTTTCTCTTTCCACTCTTTCCAAAGGAAAGACTCGTGCCGCCATGGCACGAGTCCCAAAAATCTCTTCTTTTATTTCTGTTCCGGCACGAGGTCTTCAGCCTTGAGCGTGCCTTCCTTTGCTTTCTCGGCAAATTCGGCCGTCGCCGTGAACAGGACGTCCGTCGAGCTGTTCAGCGCCGTCTCGCAGGAATCCTGCAGCACGCCGATGATGAAGCCGACGCCGACGACCTGCATCGCGATGTCGTTGCCGATGCCGAACGAAGCGCAGGCAACAGGGATCAGCAGCAGCGAGCCGCCCGCAACACCCGAAGCGCCGCATGCGCCGACCGTCGCGACGATGCAGAGCAGCAGCGCCGTCGGCAGATCGACGGAAATGCCGAGCGTCGTGGCTGCGGCGAGCGAGAGCACGGCAATCGTGATGGCCGCGCCGCTCATGTTGATCGTCGCGCCGAGCGGGATGGAGATGGAGTACGTGTCCTTGTCGAGATGCAGGCGCTCGCAGAGGCTGAGGTTCACGGGGATGTTCGCGGCCGAGCTGCGCGTGAAGAACGCATAGAGGCCGCTTTCCTTCAGCGTCGTCCAGACGAGCGGATACGGGTTGCGGTGAATCTGGCTGTAGACGATGATCGGGTTCATGATCAGCGCGACGGTGAAAAACGCGCCGAGCAGCACCGCGAGCAGCTGTGCATAGCCGATCAGCGCGCCGATGCCGGCCGTGCCGATGGCGTTCGAAACGAGGCCGAAGATGCCGAACGGCGCGAAGCGGATGACCCACTGCACGACCTTCGTGACCATTTTCGCAAGATCGTTGAGCACGGCCTTCGTCTGGTCGCCCGCCGCATGCAGCGCGATGCCGCAGACGACAGCCCATGCGAGGATGCCGATGTAGTTCGCGCTTGCGAGTGCGTGAATCGGATTGTCGACGACGGAGAGAATGAGGTTCTTCAAGACCTCGACGATGCCGGACGGCGGCGCAACTTTCGCGTCAGGCGGGACGGCCAGCGACAGCGTTGTCGGGAACGCGAACGAGTACGCGACAGCGACGAGCGAGGCGAAGAACGTCGCGAAGATGTAGAGCTTCACAATCGGCTTCATCGACGCGCTCGCATCGGCATTTTTCTGCGCCATCGCGTTCATGACGAGCACGAAGACGAGGATTGGCGCGACGCCTTTCAAAGCCTTGACGAACAGGTCGCCGAGGATTGCGACGGCGGGCACGGCCTGCGGCGCGGCGACCGCGAGCAGGATGCCGAGCACGAGGCCGACGGCGATCAGCTTGATCAGCGCGGTCTCCTGATATTTCTGACCGAGTTTCTTCAGCATGGGGAACACTCCTAACTTTCCTTTGGTTCTCTCTCTGAGTTTCTTCCTTGAGGAAACCTTTGTAATGATGACAGGGACTAGTATACACTACCCGTACGCGTTTTTCAAGTATTTTTCAGTCATTTTGTTCGTTCTGAGTGGACGTGTTTTATTACGTACTCTGTATAGCATACAATCTTCCGCAAAGTCTATTTATCGTGGACATTCTCACCTCTCCTGATTTTCATGACATCCACCGAAAAAGCTGATATACTTTGATGGAAGAAAACGCTTTTTCTGTAGGAGGATCTGCACATGAGCAAATCGAAAGTCTGGTTCACCGATTTCCGCTGCCCCGTCGGCACGAGCATCACGGACAAGCTCCGCCGCCTCTGCCTGGCCGCCGGCATCAAGGACATTGACATGGAGAACAAGTTCGTGGCCATCAAGATGCATTTCGGCGAGCTCGGCAACCTCGCGTACCTGCGCCCGCAGTATGCAAAATGCGTCGCCGACATCTGCAAGGAGCAGGGCGGCCGCCCGTTCCTGACGGACTGCAACACGCTGTATCCGGGCAGCCGCAAGCATGCGCTCGAGCACATGGACTGCGCGAACCTCAACGGCTTCAGCCCGCTCACGACCGGCTGCCAAGTCATCATCGCCGATGGCCTCAAAGGCACGGACGACGTCTGCGTGCCCGTGCGCGGCGGCGAGTATGTCAAGGAAGCCAAAATCGGCCGCGCCATCATGGACGCCGACGTCTTCATCAGCCTCGCGCACTTCAAGGGCCACGAGGCCACGGGCTTCGGCGGCGCGCTCAAGAACATCGGCATGGGTTGCGGCAGCCGCGCCGGCAAGATGGAGCAGCATTCGTCGGGCAAGTGCGTCGTGAATGAAGAGCTCTGCAAAGGCTGCCGCAAGTGCGCGAAAGAGTGCGGCTCGAACGCCATCACATACGAGAACAACAAGGCGCACATCCACGAAGACCTCTGCAAAGGCTGCGGCCGCTGCATCGGCGCCTGCGGCTTCGACGCCATCAGCAACGAGTCGTGGGACGCAAACGACAAGCTCGACCGCAAGATGGCCGAGTACGCCTGGGCCGTCGTCGATGGCCGCCCGTGCTTCCACATCAACATCGCGCGCGACATCTCGCCGAACTGCGACTGCCACGGCGAAAATGATGCGGCCATCCTGCCGAACATCGGCATGTTCGCCTCGTTCGACCCCGTCGCGCTCGACCAGGCCAGCGCCGACATGTGCCTCAAAGCCGAGCCGATGCCGAACAGCCAGCTCTCCGACAACCTCGCAAAACCCGACTGGGAGCATCATCACGACAACTTCCTCGACTCGAACCCGAACGTCAAATGGAAAGAAACGCTCGAACACGCCGAAAAGCTCGGCATGGGCTCGCGCGAGTATGAGCTCGTGACACTGAAGTAAGTCCACCTCCCCTTAAATCAAAAATCCTCATCGAAGGGACATTCATTCAAACCTTCGATGAGGATTTTTTTATCTGATCTCAGAATGCGTAATTCACGCCTGCATGGAACATGAGCCCCTGCTGCTTGCCGAGATAGCCGGTCGCGCCGAGGTCGAGTTCGAACGGGGAGCTGGCCGACGGGGCGTATTTAGCCGCCTTCGATCATGACCGATGCGCCTGCGCTCGACGGGCTTGCGAGGCTGTAGCCTTGGAAATGGGCCCGTGCGGCTGTAGAGATAGCGGCCATAGATGTCGAGTGAGCCGCCATGCATCGGCAGCACCCGGCCGACGCCGAGATGGGCGCCGAAATACGGCGCATCCGTGCTGTAGCTCGTGCCGAGGTCGGACGAGGAGTAGTCTGCCTTTGTCTTGCCGAGGCGGAGGGCTCCTTCCACGTAGCACCCGCTCGCAAATTCCTGACGCGCGAACACGCCGCCGCCCGTGTAGCTCGTCGAGCCGCTGCCGTGCGT
>ONJV01000076.1 GCA_900318215.1 uncultured Veillonellaceae bacterium | reverse complement strand
CTATGATGAAGAGGACCAGAAGCAAGCCGACAACTACGCAGACAACATTCGTCATCCTATTCGATTTCTTCATATCGTTCCTCCCGTCTTCTTCATGTTTATAACCTTCTTCTATGATACTACAAACATCCCCCCCGTAAAGACATTTGAAATCATAAAAAAAGATTGCCGCCTGTTCTGATAAACATGGCAGCAATCTTTTCATATTCCAGCATTTCATATTCCAGCAAAGGATGGCACTTCATTCAAAATCATCGACATCCTCGAAAATCTCTTCCACGCTGACGCGGAAGTCGTTGTAGAGCGAGACGGGGATTTCCATGCGGATGGCGCTGCGCTCGTCATCATCCATGCGCTCGAGATCCCAATCTGAAAAGATTGTGTACATCGCATCAAGCTCGAAATGGCCGTCCTGATTGAGATAGACTTCGACGGATTTTCCGATGGGCGAGACAATCCAGTATTCTTTGACGCCAGCGGCTGCATAATGACGCATCTTCGCGCCGCGGTCGTTCTGCGCCGTCGATGGTGAGAGCACCTCAACAACGAGGTCGGGGGCGCCGTGGACACCGTCACTCTTGAGTTTCGAACGGTCGCAGACAATCATGGTATCTGGCACATAATGATTTTCCTTGTCCAGAAACAAATCCGTGCCATCCGCGATTGCTTTGCATGTCTTTCCATGCAAATAGGTCGCAAAAATATGATAAATATTTGAGGCCACAAAATTATGCTGGAGTCTCGGCCGCGGCGACATCAAATACGTCTTTCCCTCGATAAGTTCCGTGACTGGCGGCTCTTTGTATGCAAGATTTTCCATGCCAAACGCTCCCTTCTCTGCTTTTTCTCTTATTCTACCGTGAAATGGCGCAGACCGCAAGAACGCCTGCTCCATCCGGGCAGGCGTCTTTTATTTTCCGATGCAGAACCGCGAGAAAATCTCGTCGATGATGTCTTCGCCGACGGTCTCGCCAGTGATTTCGCCGAGCTTTTCCCAGGCGGAGCGCAGGTCGATGGAGATGAAGTCGGCGGAGAGGCCACGGCCTATGGTTTCGAGAGCGGCGCGCAGATGGTCGTCGGCCGCGCGGAGCAGGGCGGCGTCGCGTTCGCCGGAGACATAGCTTTCCTCTGGCGTCTCGGTGATGCCAGCGATGCGCGTGATGGCGGCGGTCAGTTCGTCGAAGCCGCGCTCGTCTTTCGTGGAGATGGAAAGGATGGGGACAGTGGATAGGCTGGAAAATGCGTCACGGATGGTGGCGGCGGTCGTGACGGTTCCGAGGTCGGCTTTGTTTAAGAGGACGATGGCCTGCCTGCCTTCGATGAGCGAAAGGATTTCGCGGTCTTCGTCCGTGAGCGGCTGGCTGCCGTCGAAGAGGGCGAGGACGAGGGCGGCGCGGCTGGCGTAGTCCCGCGCTTTTTCAACGCCGATGCGCTCGACAGCATCCGTGGCTTCGCGGATGCCGGCCGTGTCGATGATGCGCAGCGGCACGCCGCCGATGTCGGCCGTCTCCTCGATGCTGTCGCGCGTCGTGCCGGGGATGTCGGTGACGATGGCGCGGTCTTCGCGGAGAAGCGCGTTGAGGAGGCTCGACTTGCCGACGTTCGGCTTGCCGATGATGGCGGTCAGGAGCCCGTCGCGCAGGATGCGGCCCGTGTGGGCGGTCGCGAGCAGCTTGCGGATGTCGGTGCGGATGTCTGTGACGCCGCGCTCGACTTCATCAATGGCGATGTCGTCGATGTCGTCTTCTGGGAAGTCGATGGCGGCTTCGAGGTGGGCGATCATGGCGAGGCAGCGGTCGCGCATGGCCTGGATGCGGCCGGAGAAATGGCCCGCGAGGTGGCTCTCGGCGACGGAGAGGGCGCGGTCGGTGCGGGCGCTGACAACGTCCATGACGGCCTGCGCCTGCGAGAGGTCGAGGCGGCCGGAGAGGAACGCGCGCTTCGTGAATTCGCCGCGCTCGGACAGGCGGGCGCCGTGGGCGAGCACGAGGCCGAGCACGCGGCGGAGCACGGTGCTGCCGCCGTGGCACTGGAGCTCGACGACGTCTTCGCGCGTGTAGGAGTGCGGCGCGCGCATGACGAGGGCGATGGCTTCGTCGATGGTCTCGGCATGCTCGCCGACAATGTGCCCATAGACGGCGCGGCCGCCCGGGGTTTTCGCGAGCGGCGTGCCCGAGGCGGCGGCAAAGACGCGGTCCGCGACCGCGAGCGCCTCTGCGCCGCTGACGCGGATGATGCCGATGCCCGCCGCGCCGGGCGCCGTCGCGATGGCGGCGATGGTGTCTTGATATGATGGCATGAAAACTGCTCCTTCTATCAATGATTCTTTTTATGCCGAATGTTCCGTATCATCCAGGCCCCCTCTCAGAGGGGGCTGTCACCGCAGGTGACTGGGGGAGTGTCGAAGGTAGTACGTGGGATATAGCTGGATTGCCTCCTGCGAAGACATACCTTCGCAGATACTATCGAATGAATTGCCAAGCCCTACCTTCGACACTCCCACCACCACTTCGCGGTCCCCCTCCCTCTGAGAGGGAGGCTTTTATTCTTTCTACGAAAAAAAGGACGGCCGCACATGCTTTCGTGCAACCATCCCTTCTTGCTTTTCTTATTCTTCTTCCACGCGCTCGGCGCTTTCCGCGTTCCGTTCCCTTCTGGGACGGTAGCGGCGCTTCTTCTTCGGAGCGATGACGACGCAGCGGTAGGGCTCGTCGCCGTCGCTGTAGGTCGAGACGCGGGAGCTCCCCTGGAGCGCCATGTGGATGATCTTGCGCTCGTGGCGGTTCATGGGCTCGAGGCGGACTTCGGCGTGGATGCGGCAGGCCTTCTCTGCGAGATGGCCCGCGAGGCGGCGGAGCGTCTCTTCGCGGCGGCTGCGGTAGTCCATGGCATCGAGGATGACGTGGATGCGGCCGTCTTCGCGCCCTTTGTTCGCGGCGAGGTTCGCGAGGTACTGCAGGGCGTCGAGCGTCTGGCCGTGCTTGCCGATGAGGATGCCGAGGCCGTCGCCCTGGAGGTTGTAGATGGAGCCTTCGTCGGTCTCCTGGAGCGTCATGGCGACGTCGAGGCCCATGCAGCGGAAGACTTCGCAGAGGAATTTCTCGGCGCGCTGACGCGGCGTGAGATCGTCCTCAGCGACGCCCTCATAGTCGGGCGTGACGGGGACGGGCGGCGTCGCAGGCTTTTCCGGTGCAGCGGCGACGGTGTCTTCGTGAAAGTCGCGGCGGCTCGGACGGTCTTCGTCATACGATCGGCGGTCGCGGCGTGAACGGCGGCCATGGCGGTCGCGGTGATCATTGTCGCGGTCGTCGCGGCGGCTGCTCCAGCGTTCCCGATGGTTCTCGCGGCCGTCGCCAAAGGGCTTTGCCTCAGGCGGCGTCGTGGCCGTGACGCCATAGGAGCGCTGCTCGCTGTACGGCGTGTCGATGGCGCCGCTTTCGTCAGGCGGCATCCACGGACGGTCGGAGGGACCGGCGCTTTCTGCACGCTCGGCAGGCTCCGAGGCGGTGCTTTCCGCATGGTCGGCGCGCTCCGCCGCCTTCATCGGCTGACTCGCATGCTTTGCGGATGCTTCCGCGCTGCCGCTTTTCGGCGCGGCGGGCTGCTGCTTTGGACGCGCAGCGGGGGCTGCGGCCGTTGCTTTTTCCCTGCGGGGCACGGCCGTCTGAGAGGCCGCCACTTCTTTCTTCGTCACGCGCACTTTTGCCGGATGCGCACCGAAGATGCCGAAGAAGCCTTTTGACGGGGCTTCGAGGACTTCGACGGTCGCCTCATCGCGCGTGCAGCCGAGGAGGGAGAGGGCTTTTCTGGCTGCTTCTTCGACGGTCTTTCCCGTCGCTTCCTGCGCTGCCATTTATGCCTCCTCCTTTTTCGCGTCGGCCTTCTTGGCGTTCGGCTTTTCCTTGCCGCGGTACATCCACCACTGCTGCACGATCTGGCAGCAGTTCATGGCGACCCAGTAGAGGACGAGGCCCGAGGCGAAGCTCCAGCTGATGAAGCCGATGAAGAGCGGCATCATGTAGGCCATCATCTTCATCTGCGTGTTGCTCATGTCGGACGTCTGGCGCGTCTGGAAGTACGTCGTGAGGGCCGCGAGGACCGGCAGGATGTGCAGAGGATCGGCCTCCGACATCGACGGCAGCCAGAGGAACTCGGCCGCTTCCGGCGTCGGATACTGGAAGTTGAACAGGGCGTAGTACATGCCCATGAGAATCGGCATCTGGATCAGGAGCGGCAGGCAGCCCGCGAGCGGGTTGACACCGGCCTCGCTGTAGAGCGCGCCGATTTTCTGCTGCATGACCTGCGGGTTGTCCTTGTACTTCTCCTGGATCTTCTTCATCTTCGGAGAGAGTTCCTGCATCGCCTTCATGGACTTGATCTGCTTCACCGTCAGCGGGTAGAGGCACATCTTGACGAGGATGGTGAGGAGGATGATGGCCGCACCGTAGCTGCCGAAACCTGCGACGTCCGTCAGATCATAGAGGAGCTGCAGGATGAAGCCGAGAATCGATTCTATCGGAGCAAACACGGAGGAAAAGAATTCTTGCAATTCATCACGTCCATTTCAAAAAATCATTTTCGAGCTTACGGAGTCTTTATTCAGGCCCCCTCTAGAGGGGGCTGTCAGCGAAGCTGACTGGGGGAGTAGTTGGGAGCACTTGCCAAACGAGTTTCATGGCACTGGGTCATAACCGCCTTTGTGAAAGGGATGGCACCGCAAGATTCTCTTGACTGCCATCCACCCGCCTCTCCATGCCCCGTATTTCTCGATGGCTTCCATCGCGTACGCGGAGCACGTCGGCACGTAGCGGCACGACGGCGGGAAGAGCGGCGAGATGGCCGCCCGGTAAAAGCGGATGAGGAGCAGGAGCGCAGCTTTCATGGCCGCGTCTCCCTCGGCCCCTTGAGGATGCCGGCGCGGCGGCAGAGCGAGAGGTAGCACCGCTCGACTTCCTGCCGCTTGGCATCGACGGCCGCCCGCCGCCCGACGAGGACGAGGGCGAGATGCGGCGCGAGCTCCGCCTGGTGCAGGCGGTAGCACTCCCGCAGGAGCCTCTTGACGCGCACGCGGCGGACAGCGCAGCCGAGCTTCTTGCCGGCCGCGAAGCCGACCTCGCCCTTGAGCTTCTTCTCGCCCGCGCGCACGCGGAATACATAGAGCACGAGATGGCGTCCGGCATAGGACTTTCCGAGGCGGTAGACCCGCTGGAACGAGGCCGCGCGCTTCAGCATGCGGCTGCGCGCAAGCGTCCTTCCCGGCGCTTCCTGCGGTTTCTTTTCCAAGACAGCCCATCTCCTGCTCTTTGATTTCTGGGAGTCCCGGATTCCCCGGGACAAAAAAGCGTCTGCAAAAATGGAAAAAGGCCACCGCTGGGTGACCTGGTCCATCTTATGCGGAAATCTTCTTCCGGCCACGCTGGCGTCTTCTCTTCAGGACGAGACGGCCGCCTTTCGTCTTCATGCGCTCGCGGAAGCCGTGCGTCATCTTGCGCCAATGGTTGTTCGGCTGATACGTCTGCTTCAAATCGTTCACCTCCCTGCAAGTGGTGTTCTGCAAGCGGCGGTTTTGCCCGCACGCATTGTTAGCTATTCCAGATTATAAAGCAAGAAAGTGCGCGATGTCAAGCCGTTTTCCACGGAAATCGGTGGATAACGGCGGCCGTTCTGTGGACAAATGGTGTGGAAAAGGGCGCGCCGCCACGAAAACCTGTTGATAACTCCCGCTGCATCTGCTAAAATATTCCTTGATTCTACGACACGGATTTCCATATTTCCACAGGTTATCCACCGGATGCAGTGCATCGTTTCTCCCACAGATGACGGAGCCGGAGGCGACTTTTCCGCCTCGCGTGCGCTCGTTTTTTTTTGCAATGCCGGTGAAGTTATCCACAGATTGTGGATGAAATTGTGGATAAATACGAGCCTGTGGACAGAAAAAAATTACATTCCTACCATTATATGCATCCAGAAAGGAACATCCTCTATGCCCAATCCCCCAGAAGAACTCCAGGTGACCTGGCTCCGCATCCTCGAGAAGGTGCAGGAGTCGCTCTCGAAGAGCGCCTGCGAGAAATGGCTTGCGCCCGTGCGGCCGCTGCGCCTCGATGGCGGCGAGCTCGAGCTCGCTGCGCCGAATGATTTCACGAAAGACTGGATTCTCAACCGCTACGTGCCGATTCTCGAGGACGCTGTCAGCGATGTGCTCGGCAGCCCGCGCAAGATCACGCTGATCTCGCTCGACCTGCCGCAGGCGACGGACGAGGATGCGCCCGAGGCGGAGCGCGCCGTCTCGCGCAAGGTGCAGAAAGCCGAGCGGGCCGCCAAGGGCTCGCGCCGCAGCACCGCGGGCGTCAGCGCTGACGCCGTCCACGAGGACGCACCCGTGCAGACGACGCTTTTAAGCGCCGATGACGAAGAAGAGGCTTCCGCCCTTTCGGCCTCCTCCAGCGGGCAGGGCAAGGGCACGCGCGGCAAGGGCGCGGCCGACCTGCCGTCGCCGATTGCGCCGGGCGATGCCTCGACGCTCAACCCGAAGTACACGTTCGAGACCTTCGTCACGGGCAAGAGCAACCAGCTCGCACATGCCGCGTCCGTCTCGGTCGCCGAGAATCCGGGGCGCGGCTACAATCCGCTGTTCCTCTACGGCGGCGTCGGCCTCGGCAAGACGCATCTCATGCACGCCATCGGCCACCGCATCCTCGCCAGCCATCCGGAGATGCGCGTCCTCTACGTCTCGAGCGAAAAATTCACGAACGAGCTCATCAACTCCATCCGCGACGGCCATCCCGAGCGCTTCCGCGACAAGTACCGCACGATTGATGTGCTCATGGTCGACGACATCCAGTTCATTTCCGGCAAGACGAGCACACAGGAAGAATTCTTCCACACGTTCAACGCGCTCCATGATGCAGGAAAACAGATCATCCTCTCGTCCGACCGCCCGCCGAAAGAGGTCGAGAAGCTCGAAGAGCGCCTGCGCTCGCGCTTCGAGTGGGGCCTCATCACCGACATCCAGGCGCCGGACCTCGAGACGCGCATCGCCATCCTGCGCAAGAAGGCGATGGTCGACCAGATCGACGTGCCGAACGACGTCATGTTCTCCATCGCGAACCGCATCGACACGAACATCCGTGAGCTCGAAGGAGCTCTGACGCGCGTCGTCGCCTACGCATCGCTGACGAAGCAGCCCGTCACGACAGAGCTCGTGGCAGAAGCCCTCAAGGATCTCTTCCCGGCTGGCGGCGAGCGCGAGGTCACGCTCGAAATCATCCAGGAGATTGTCGCGTCGTATTTCCAGATTCCGGTCGACGACCTCCATTCGAAGAAGCGCAGCCGGAGCATCGCGTTCCCGCGACAGATTGCCATGTACCTCTGCCGCGAGCTGACGGAGAGCAGCCTGCCATCCATCGGCCAGTTCTTCGGCGGCCGCGACCACACGACGGTGCTGCACGCCTACGACAAGATCAAGACGGAGAAAGAGACGGACGACAAGCTCGCGAAGATTCTCACGGAGCTCGTCGCACGCATCCAGAAGATGTAGAAGATGGAACCAGAGGCCTGTGGATAACGTTGTGCGCAGGCCTTTTGATATCCTGTCGATGAAATGTGGATAACCCGGTCCTGTGCGTTTCTCTGTGGACAGTGTGGATAACCACGCGAATGTCCGCCTGCGTTTCCCACAGTTCTTTCCACAGCCTTCCAGTGGATTTTCTCAGGGCTTCCGCCACTTATCCACTTTTTCACAGGCCCTACGACTACGACAACTATTTTTTATAAGATTTTACGCCCTATTAAAAACAAAGGGAGCGAGGCACGAAATGAAATTCACCTGTCCGAAGCCAGAATTCCTGTCCGCCATCGGAGCGGTCAGCAAGGCCATCGCATCGAAACCCCAGACGCCCATCCTCTCGGGCATCTACCTGAGAGCAGAAGGAAACCAGCTCGAACTCCAGGCCACCGACTATGAAATCGGCATCATCTACCAGCTCGAAGCCGACATCGAGGAACCCGGACAGCTCGTGCTCTCCGGCCGCTACCTGCAGGAAGTTGTGCGACGCCTGCCGAGCGACACCGTCCGCGTCAGCTACGACAGCCAGGAAAAAATCACGCACATCCAGGGCGGCAACGCCAACTATACGCTGCGCTCCATGAATGCCAGCGAATACCCCGGCGTCCACCGTCTCGAAGGCGACCTGCGCTTCACGCTCAAGGACAACCTCCTGCGCTCCCTGTTCAAGAAAACAGTCTTTGCCTGCTCGAACGATGAAAGCCGTCCCGTCTTCACTGGCGTCAACATGGACATCGACGACACCTCCATCACGCTCGCCGGTACGAATACGCACAGGCTCGCTGTGAAAAAGACCGTCCTCGAGACATCGGTCGGCACGATGAAGCTCATCATCCCGGCAAAAACACTCAACGAACTCCTTCACATCCTGACCTCCGAAGTCCCGAGCGACGTCGAAATCACCTGCTCGTTCAACCAGATCAGCTTCCAGTACGAGAACATCTACCTCACGGGGCGTCTCATCGAAGGTGCGTTCCCGTCGTTTGCGAACGTCATCCCGAAGAACGCCACGACCTGCGTCACGATGGACACGGCCGAGCTCATCGCTGCGATGGATCGCGTCTACCTCATCAGCCGCACGGGCGACTACAACGTCGTCAAGCTCAGCTTCGCTGACGGCAACCTCCACATCTCCTCGAGCAATCCCGACATCGGCATGGCGGAAGAGAACATCCCCGTCGACATCGAAGGCCCGGGACTCGACATCGCCTTCAATGCAGCTTATCTCGTCGACGCCCTCAAAGTCCTCGAAAGCGAGCGCTGCACGTTCGCCCTTACGAAGCCCCTCGCGCCCGTCCTCGTCACCGAGCCAGACGACCCTGACTTCATCTACGTCGTCACGCCGATGCGGACCGCGCATTGATGCGGGTTTTCTTCACTAATAAATATATATTGAAACTATGAAATCACATCAATATTGATTTTTCGACATACAGGAGTCATCATGGAAGTACAGAAAATCGCCATCGATACCGACACCATCCAGCTCGACCAGTTCCTCAAATGGGCTGGCGTCACCACCACGGGCGGCGACATCCGCACTCTGCTCGACAACCGCCAGATCAAGCGCAACGGCGAAACCGAAAGCGCGAAACGCCGGAAACTTGTCCCAGGAGATGTTATTGAAATCGAGGGCGTGGGGAGTTATGAAGTCGTAAAAGAATCAGAATGACATATCTGATTTCAATATTCGTTGATTTTGTGCTGGATTCTATGAGTTCAGCAGCCTCCCTCTAGAGGGAGGGGGCCTGTCCCTTAACTTAATGACATTGCTCCTCTAGAGGGGGCCTAGCGTAAAAGCAACACTCTCAAAGACAAGGAACTTCTGCCTCATGCAAGTCACGAACCTTCGCTTGAAGAACTTCCGCAACTACGCCGACCTGACGCTCGCGCTCTCGTCCGGCATCAACATCTTCCTCGGCGCGAACGCGCAGGGCAAGACGAACATCCTCGAGGCCATCTGCTACGCCTCGCTCGGCCGCTCCCACCGCACGCACCAGGACAGCGACCTCATCCGCTTCTCTGAGCCGGCTGGAATCCTCCAGCTGGCCTTTTCGCGTCGCGACGTCCCGAGCCGCATCGACATCCAGCTCCCGCGCAAAGGCCGCCGGAAGCTCCTTCTCAACGGCCAGTCCATCCGCCCGAAAGACCTCGTCGGCAGCCTCAACACCGTCCTCTTTTCCCCCGAAGACCTCTTCCTCATCAAAGGCGCGCCGACTGGCCGCCGCCATTTCCTCGACAGCGAAATCTCCCAGGCCAGCCCCGCCTACTACCACGAGCTCCTGACCTTTGGCCGCCTGCTCCAGCAGCGCAACACCCTCCTCAAGCGCATCCGCGAACATCACGCCGCGCCCGCGCTCCTCGCCCCCTGGGACCCCCAGCTCGCCGCGAGTGCCGCCAAGATCACAAAAAAGCGCCAGGAAGCCGTCAAGAAGCTCCACATGCTCGCGAACCTCATGCAGCGGAAAATCTCCGGCAGCAAGGAAAATCTCAGCCTGACGTACGAGATTCACGGGCTGGAAGAAGTGACAGAGAACCTCGAAACATGGTATAATAAGAAGCTAGAGGAGCGTCACGAACTCGACATCCTGCGCGGCGTCACGAGCATCGGCCCGCACCGCGACGACCTCGCCATCGCCGTCAACGGCATCGACCTTCGCGCCTACGGCTCGCAGGGCCAGCAGCGCACCGGCGCGCTCGCCCTCAAGCTCGCCGAGCTCGAATTCCTCCGCTCCGAAACGGGAGAATATCCGATTCTCCTCAGCCGCCGCGAAGCCCTGCTCGCCTTTTTGCAGCGCGAGCACATCCAGACCATCATCACCGCGACCGACGCGGCGTACTTCCCGCGGGAGGATTTCGGAACGGTGTATCATGTCGAGGACGGAAATGTGACGAGGGCGTAACGCAGCGCGCGAGATGCCCTGCGCCCCACCGCCAGCCCCCGAGACGCTGGCAGCACGACAGGGACGACAGCAGCGGCCACCCGCCTAGGGCGAAGCGTGGACGAAACAATCTTAAGCCTCCCTCATTGAGGGAGGGGAACCGCGAAGCGGTGGTGGGAGTCCCTTGTATGACAAATGAGAATGAAGACGCAGCTTCCGCGGGTGCGAATGAGAAAATGACAGGTTTCGTATTCGCACCCGCGGAAGTTTACCAATATGTATTGACAAATACCTGCAGGGGACTCCCCCCGCCGCTTGCGCGGCCCGTCCCCCCTCAGCGAGGGGGGCTTTGCTTACGAGGAATTTCTCATTTTCTAGATATATTGATGGTTTACAAAATTTTCTTCTCTTAAAGGAAGAGAGGGGAAAACTACATGCTTCACGCATACTATACAAAATCTCAGAAAAACGCCCGTTCCCTCCGCCGCAACATGACTCCCTCCGAGCGCCATCTTTGGTACGACTTCCTCAAAACCTACCCCGTCCGTTTCTGGAAGCAGCGACCC
>ONJV01000258.1 GCA_900318215.1 uncultured Veillonellaceae bacterium | reverse complement strand
CTCCTACATGCTGATGGTTCCGACGAAGCCGTCCGTGTCGCGGCGGATGACGAGGCTGTCCACCCAGTACGCGCCCTGCCCCGTCGGATTCTTCTCTGGGTCGGTCGGCGCGACGTACGGGATGCCGGAGAAATTGATGGTATTGTGATATTTCGCCGCGCATGTCCGGAAGAGCGAGTCGCAGCCGGGCACGACGATGACCTTGTTGTGCGGGATGTCCACGAACGGATACTTGATGGTGATGGCATCACCCTCGTGCTTCGAGATCATGCGGACGTTGCCGCCGAAATAAAGACGTCCGCCATCGAAATAACCAGAAGGATAAGCCGCAAGCGTGCGGGAATGGATGACGGTCTTGCCATCCACGTAGTCGATGAAGAACTCAACGGCGTAGTCCTCTTTCTTCAGTTTGCAGTTATGGTCGAAGAGGACATGGTTGCAGTAATACTGGTTCATGCCGTTCGGCAGTTCCTTCGAGAGCCACGAGTCCATATCGACCGTGAGTTCACATTCACTTCCTTCAAAGCTGACCTGCCCGACCTTCCCGCGCAGGATGGTGTCATAGAGCGACGTGTCCTGCTCGTGCACGCGGTAGACATAGACATCGACAGGCGACTCTGGCGGCGGGCCTTCGAAGAGTTTCGCGACGGCATTGTCCTTGTGTACCTTGATAACGCAGGACGTCGCGCTGCCCGAGCTCCCCGGCGTGATGGACTCGCGAGAAATCGTGTCGGCGAAATATTTCTCCGTCCGCGTCAGGCCGCTTTCCGTCGTCGTGAGCTCGATGTCCGTTGCCGCGCTCGTATAAAGATACGTCATGTCGCTCGTCGCGGCCGATGGCGGCGTCCCCGTCTTGAACTTGTTGAGCTCCGGAAGAAGCGCCGAAACCCAGAGAGCACCTGCTCGTTTGTAACCAGCATCCGTTGGATGAACGAGGTCTGTATTGAGGTCGTTCCAGACCGCATCTGATGCATCCGTGAGTGTCCACCATGGCCGTGCAAAATCGCATAGCATCAGGCTGTTCTTTATGCAGTAATCCTCGACCTGCCTGTAGAGGTTCGTCATATTGGCCAGGATACCATCGATGGCCAATTCGTCGCTTCCCCATCCACGCTCTAAAGATGCGCCTGGGTTCGCCGCTACAACTTTTTCGACCCACATGCGGCTCAAACCGTAATACGCGCCGATGACGGGGACAATGCCGAGGGACGTGCACTTCTTTACCATCGCATCGAACGCCGTCATCGCTTCCGCAAAGTTATCTGTTCGCGGGTTCCAGCAATCGTTCGCTCCACCTTCGATGATGCAGATGTCAGGATACCGGCCAATCGTCTCTTTACAATACTGGATCACATCCTTTTCAAAGCGCGCTGCCTCATTCTCTAAGACGTCCCCTCCAATGGCGCGATTGAGCACGCGAACACCTTTATACGCATCTCGAATGCATTGCGTCCAGCTATGACAATCCTCTGCTTCAACGGGCATGACATCCGTATAAGGATACCCAGACGCGACAGAGTCCCCAATCATCGCAATCACCGCTGAGATTTTTGGATTCTTCAGCTCGCTCCCGAGCGTCATCGCCGAACGATGCACGAATTTGTAGCACTCGATGGGGATGCCGTTCTCAGCGGAATGTTCATACGTCGTAATCCGGCTGTCTGCCATCACTCATCCACCTCCTTGAACTGGATGCTTGCCGTCGCTGTCTCCGTCGTCTCGTAGTCGATGACAAGGTCGTCCGTATCGAACCTGCAACGCAGGAAGAACGAAATCAGATAGACATCGGCTGGCCGGATGGAATGTGTGAGCGGCGATTCGAGATAGACTTTTCCGCGCGTGCCATCTTCATTTGTTGACCAGCCTGCAATCGTCAGGAACTCCGATGTGTTGTTCCGATAAAAGACGACGAGCCTCTTGCGCCGCTTCGACTTTTGGTAATACTTGTAGTAGAGCGGAAAGCGCACGACGAGAAATGACTGGCCCGCTGGCTGCAACCCCACGAGCTCGATGTCATGGAACCATGTCGGCGTCCAGAACGACTTCCACTTTCCTTTCTGGCGGATAAAGAAGCGCTGCATGTTGTGGATTTCCTCGCGGCAAAGAAGCAGATACGTCTGCTCCCATGTCTCCGACGGGTCCCAGCTCTTGACGTCGAAGCGGAACACGCCGGTGTTGTAATCGATGCGGTTCGCGTTGCGCGAGAAGTTTGCCGAAACGGCATCGTTCCACTGCCCCTCCCATCGCCAGACTTCGCTGCCGAGATACGTCTCAGGAAGGCCGAAACGGAACGCGGATTCGTCCGGCACCTTCTCGTCGTGATATTCATCCAATGCAACCGGGAAATCCACGGCCTTCTGGCTCTGTGTGAGCTCGAAGTTAATCGTCATTTCCGTATACGTCGAGTGGTATGTGTTGAAGGAATCCTCCTGCTGAAGGACGCCGTAAGCAAGCGGTACGACGCGCGTGCTCACGGCCTCCCAGTCACGCGTCAGCTGCTTTTCTAGACCTGCAACGCCGCTGCCCGTCAGATACTTCAAGTCGTACTTCGCGGAGTAGCTTTCATCGTCCACAAAGAGCAGCAAGCCTCCGATATTCCTATACGGCCAGAGTGCACGAACCGGGATATGGATGTTGCCCTGGTCCTTGTAATTCTTGTCCCGGAGCTGGATG
This sequence comes from uncultured Veillonellaceae bacterium, assembly GCA_900318215.1. GTDB lineage: Bacteria > Bacillota > Negativicutes > Selenomonadales > Selenomonadaceae > Selenomonas_C. The sequence continues at coordinate 363 of ONJV01000258.1, read as the reverse complement.
CCCGCGTGCCAGAGCGGAAACCGCATGATGTCCGTCTGGCCGCTGTAGACGAGCGCATGCAGATAATTCGCATGCCAGAGCTCCATCGCCTGCCAGTCATACGAGACATAGCGACGCGGCTGGCTGCGGAGCGCGGCACGCTGTTCCGTGCCATCCCATGCCTCATGAATCTGCGTCTCGAACGACAGTTTTTCCGTGATGGCATTTTCTGTCTCTGCCATCGTCTCGCCCCCTTACCAGCATGGACTGAGCTCGAACATCCCATCATCATGCTCTGGATTCCTCGGCCCCTGCAGCCACTTCCACATCGCGAAGAGCATCCACGGTTCGTAGCACGGATTTCCATGATTGTCCGTGCCGCCG
>ONJV01000302.1 GCA_900318215.1 uncultured Veillonellaceae bacterium | reverse complement strand
TATATATAATAGTACGTGGCTCCTCAAAGGATGATTGCATGCAGGTACCAATACGGGCCGAGAGGATGCAGGAAAAGGTGCTTGAGATAGACCCAAGGCGTGAGCTGGGCGATGTGTTCATTTATGGGAAGAATCGAAGCCATGTATATGTATCCGCTCTCCATGACGACATACGGAACCGCCAGCCACAGCAGGGTCTTCAGGAAATCCCTCGGGGACTTGCTGATGTTCATCAGGTAACCCGAGATGAGCAGGAAGCCAGGCATGTGGAAACAGTACACCACCTGCTTGATGTCGGGGTGCAGCTGCTCGAACCACACCAGGTGGAAACTGATGACGAGCAGTATGAGGACGCCCTTCAGAAAGTCGAGTTCCTTGATTCTTCCTAATTCATAATTCATAATTAACAATTCATAATTGTTTCCGAAGACGTTTCCCCAAAGGGAGGTCGGGGAGGGGGCTTTGCTTTTACTTCTTCAGTCCTTCGATGGCGCGACGTATTGTGGGCGTCAAGGCGGGAATGTGGTGCGATGTGGCATACGTTTCGAGAGCGTCGAGCTTCATGGGCGACACATACGTCTTCTTCAGCTCTTTCTTCTTCTCAACATCGTAGGTATTGGGCATGATGCCAGCCAGATAGTAACGAAGCGAGTTGTCGGCAAAGCCATAAACCCTGTAGAACGTCTCGACATAAATGAGTGGTTTGGGCTTCACGACAATTTCTGCGAGGTTGTAATCAAGGTCTTCCATCGTGACTTTGCCGCCCTGCACGGACTGGACATCCACGACTTTCGGCTTGAAAGCGACGTGGGTGAGGACTATCCTGACAGCCCCGCCAAGGTCGGGCGTCATGCCTTCCAGGTTGGTGATGCCTATCATGTTGCCGTCTTCCGAAAGCACCGTGACCAGATGGATGCCGTTTCCATTGCTGTCAACAACGGCGATTCGTTGTGCCTGCGAAGCCGTTGCGACCAGTAGGAGAACGAGAGAAGTCAGGATTTTCCTCATCTTTATACCTTATTATATAGATGATTACTGAATGGCCACCTTGCGTCGTGCGTGGATATAGACGCCTGGAGCCGTCGGCCGCGCCTGCAGCTTGCGCCCGTCGAGCGTGTACCAAGAGTCCTTAAAGTCTTTAAGGTCGTTAAGGTCTTTAAGGCCCGTCGGAGCATCCTTCTGGAAGACGTGCACCCAGTCGAACCGTGTCTCGTAGGTGAACGACGTGTCCGGCGCCTTGGCCCATGAGCCGTCGCCCACGCTTTGATTCAAGATGAGGTAGAAGTCGTGCAGGAAAGGCCACTGACCTTGCTCGAGGTCTGACTGTTTTTGCGACTTTGCGTAGCTGCCCACGGCGTTTCCGTCCACATAGAACGTGATGAGGTCTTCGGTCCAGCGTGCAGCGAAGATGTGCCATTCGCCCTGCGTCACGCTCTCGTTGAAGCTGTACTTCGGGTTGTTACGGTTGCCCAAAGTGTTTATCCAATGCGAGTGCAACGTGTGGAAAGCCGTGTTCTGCGCGTCGATAGCCTCGAAGATGTCGATCTCCACGACGGAATCCGGCCCTCGGTTTCCTTGCCCGACGACGTCGCCGAGCCGCTTGTTGTCGAGCGTGTACTCCTGCCGGAGCGGGTCGGTCTGAACGAGCCAGAACGCGGCGTGGAGCCCGTCGCCCTTCGGCATCCGGCAGCGGATTTCCCACCAGCCGTACTTCTGGGCGAACTTGTCGAGGCGCTGGACATCGTTCGTCGTCGCGCCGATGCGATGGTCGCTCGTCTGGATGGACGAAACTGCGGGCGCGCTGGGCTTCTTGCGGCGCGGCAGGTCGCGGTCGATGCGCAGTTTCAGGATGCCGTCCTCGATCACGTAGTGCGCGTCTGGGTCGTCGAAGCGCGACGGAATTCCCATGCGCGCGAACCAGTCCTTGCGTCCCGCCCTGTAGGACGTGAACCAGTTCTTGTCCTTGAGGCGCGGACCGTCGAAGTCGTCGGAAAACGTCAGTTCCCAACCCGCCTTCTCGATCGGAGGGCGCGGCGTATCGCATGCCGCCCAATTGCCGTTGAACGGCGTACCCATGAGAGGTGCTTCTGCCGCATTCACCGCAAACGGGAGAACAGCACATGCCGCAACTGCCGCGTGAAGAATTGCTTTTGTCATTTTCATGTCTTTGTACTCCTTGCTAACTTGAAAACGCTACGAATTATACCATAATCCGCCCATT
>ONJV01000091.1:9257-9970 GCA_900318215.1 uncultured Veillonellaceae bacterium | reverse complement strand
GCGAGCTCCTGCCGAAGGCCGACCTCGTCGTCGGCTCCGGCAGCATCCCGCAGGGCGTGCCGAAAAGCATCTACGCCGACCTCATCCGCGAGGCGCATGCGGCAGGCAAGCGATTCCTGCTCGATACGAGCGGCGAAGCGCTCCGCACGGCGTTTGAAGCCAAGCCCGACTTTATCAAGCCAAACCAGGCGGAGGTTGCCGACCTCACAGGGCGGCGCGCCGAAACCGAAGAAGACGCCCAGCATGCCATCTGCGCACTGCTCGACGCAGGTCTTCCCCTGGCCTGTGTGTCGCTCGGCGCGGATGGCTCGCTGCTCGGCGTTGCGGCAGAGATGCCGGACGATTCGCCGCAGCTCTACCGCGTCAAAGTTCCCCATATCGACTGCAAGAACCCCGTCGGCTCCGGCGACAGCTTCGTCGGCGGCTTCGCGGCAGCGCTCGCAAGCGGCAAATCCCCCCAAGAGGCTCTGCGCCTCGCTGCCGCCTGCGGCACGGCCAATGCGATGGAAGAAGAAAGTGGCAGCGTCACCCCCGAGACGGTGCAGGCGCTCCTCCCGAAAATCGCGATTACCCAGGTTTCCTGAAAAAAATCCTTTCCCTGAAAATCCACATATATGAAAAGACCAGATAAGACGTTTCCCCCACGTTTTGTCTGGTCTTTTCTTTTATTGCAGAACGTATCGATATGGGCAGGCCCCCTCTAGAGGGGGCTG
>ONJV01000091.1:0-9242 GCA_900318215.1 uncultured Veillonellaceae bacterium | reverse complement strand
GGGGAGTAGTTGGGTACTGGAGCCGAACAAATATGCGAAACGTTGCTAAAGGACTTTAACGACGTTTGCATGTTTGTCAGTCTTTAGAACCCTACTACTCCCACCACCGCTAACGCGGTCCCCCTCCCTCTGTGAGGGAGGCTTTCTGTCGAGATATTTCTGATGATTCCTCAGAAATATCTTGCCTTCCGCTCGGCTTCTTTTTTTCGCGCCGCCTTTTCTTCCTCCGTATTCATCTGCTTCGTGATGTAGTCGATGAGGATGCGGCTGATGACGTAGAGCGGCAGGCGGCTCGTGGCGTCGACGCTCGTGATGGAGACGTGCTTGTGCTTGTAGCCGTAGACGGCAACGTGCGCGATGCGCGCGAGCGGGACGCCGGGGTCGCCGCAGGTGATTGTGATGATGCGCGCGCCGAGCGACGAGGCGTTTTCGGCGGCCGTCAGGAGCTCCGGCGTCTTGCCCGAGAGCGAGAAGATGATGACGAGCTCCTGCTTTTTCACATGGCTCGTCATCTCCTGCATGATGGCCGGGTCGCTGTTCTCGAAGACGTTGAACCCGAGAATCTGGAGCTTCAGCGCGAATTCCTGCGCGACGTGCTCCGAGAGGCCGCGCGAGAGCAGGTAGATGCGCTTGGCACTGCGGATTTCCTTCACGACATCGAGAATCGTGTCGATGGAAAGGTGGTCGATGGTGTTCGAGACCTCGAGCAGCGACTTGTTGAAGATTTCATTGACATCAACGTCGTCTTTCTTCGTCTGCGTCTCCTGCGTCAGCAGGTAGCGGAGCTCGGCGAAGCCCGAGATGCCGCACTTCTTGATGGTGCGCGAGACCGTTGCGGGCGACGAGAACGTCTTTTCCGCCACGTCGCTGATGGACATCGACGAGATGGCCTCGACGTTCATGTTGATGAAATTGATGACCTTTTTCTCAGTTTCCGTCAGGTGTTCGTGGAAATCATGGTCGATCTTGATGAGCATGATGCCTCACCGTCCCGCCTTTCACGATGCCGCTTCGACCTTCGGCTTTGCGCCGTCGGTGATACATTCCTTCGTGATGATGACCGTGCGCTTTTCGTCGGACTTCGGGATTTCATACATGACGTCGAGCATGACGTCCTCGATGATGCCCTTGAGGCTGCGTGCGCCCGTCTTGCGCTCGATGGCCTTCTGTGCGACGGCGCGCAGCGCGTCTTCTTCGAAGTCGAGCGTGACGCCGTCCATCGCGAGCAGTTTTTCATACTGCTTGACGGGCGCGTTCTTCGGCTCCGTCAGGATGCGCAGCAGCGCGTCCTCGTCGAGCGTCTCGAGCGTGCAGATGACGGGCAGGCGGCCGATGATTTCGGGGATGATGCCGTACTCCATGAGGTCTTCGGGGCGCACCTGATGGATGAGCTCGTCGAACTTCGGTTGCTCGTCCTTGCCCTGCACCTCGGCGCCGAAACCGATGGAGCTCGATTTCTGAAGGCGCTTCGCGATGACTTTGTCGATGCCGACGAACGCGCCGCCGACGATGAAGAGGATGTTTTTCGTATCGACCTTGATGGTCGGAGCTTCCGGGTGCTTGCGCTGGCCGCGCTGCGTGAACTCGACGACGCTGCCTTCGAGCATTTTTAAGAGTGCCTGCTGCACGCCCTCGTGGCCCGGGTCGGCCGTGATGGAGTTGTTCGCGCCCGACTTGCGCGCGATCTTGTCGAACTCGTCGAGGTAGATGATGCCGTGCTCGGCTTTCTCGACGTCCTTGTCGGCTGCATAGTAGAGGTTGCGCACGGCGACTTCGACATCGGCACCGACGAAGCCTGCTTCCGTGAGGCTCGAAGCGTCCGTCACGGCGAACGGGATGTCGAGGAGCTTCGAGAGGTGCGACAGCAGTGCCGTCTTGCCGCAGCCGGACGGGCCGAGCATGATGACGTTCGATTTCTCGATTTCCGTGCCGTCTTCGTGCTCGTAGCCGTATTTCATGCGCTTGTAGTGATTGTAGACCGCGACGGAGAGGATTTTCTTCGCGTGATCCTGGTTGATGATGTACTCGTCGAGGTACTGCTTGATGATATGCGGCTTGTTCTTCTGGAGCATGTCGTCGAGCTGGTCGGCAAAGACATGGCGCTCTTCCTGCTCGGAGGCGGCGTCGTGCTCGTCGAGGAAGCGGTTGATTTCGCGGATGCAGTTCTTGCAGATGGCAAAGCCCGTGTTCGGGTCATAGATCGGCAGGTCGTACTGGTCATGCACCTCGATGACGCGCTTGCAGAAGCTGCACTGGTGCTGGATGGGTTTTCTCTCTGGCATATCGTGATTCCTTTCTGGATGTGTTTCGTCAAAAAATGGGGTTCCTTCTTATTATTACGTATTCTGGGAAAAATAGCAACAGGGAAAACCATTCTCTGCTCATCGATGCTCGGCGATGCATTGGAGGAAGGCTTTGCCGTATTTTTCGAGCTTCCGCTGTCCGACGCCGCTGACTTCGAGGAATTCTTCTTCGTCGCGCGGCAGGACGTCGCACATGCTGCGCAGCGTCTTGTCGGAGAAAATCATGTACGGCGGGATGCTTTCTTCCTGCGCGATGGATTTGCGCAGGGCGCGGAGATGCTGGAAGAGGCCGGTGTCAGCCGTTTCCGGCGCTGCTTCTTTTTCTGGCAGGATGTGCTGGATGACGGTGGCCTTGCCGCGCAGGACGTCGTAGGCGGCGGGGCGCAGGCGCAGGACGGGGTACTCCGTGCCTTCGAGCGCGAGGTAGTCCGTCGCGATGAAGCGCTGAATCATGAGCTTGATGTCGTCTAAGGTCTTTTTCGGATAGAGGCCGTACGTTGAGAGCTCGTCGAGGTGGAGCTTCTTGACGCGCTGGTCGGCCGAGCCTTTGAGCACCTGCGCGACGAGCGTGATGCCGTAGCGTTCGCGCATGCGGTAGACGCAGGAAAAGACTTTCTGCGCGTCGATCGTGACATCGACGTCGGTGGCGCCGGCCTTGCAGTTGCCGCAGTTGCCGCACTCGGCGGATTCCGTCGCGCCGCCAAAGTAATGGAGAATGAAGCTCCGCAGGCATTCAGGCGTGTGGCAATAGTCGATCATGCGCTGGAGCTTCTGCGTTTCGATGCGCTTGCGCTCTTCGTCGTCCGTCGAGACGTCGATGAGGAAGCGCTGCGTGCGGACGTCCTGCGGCGCGTAGAGCAGGATGCAGTCGCCGGGCTCGCCGTCGCGGCCCGCGCGGCCCGCTTCCTGATAGTACGATTCGAGGTTCTTCGGCATGTTGTAATGCAGCACGTAGCGGACGTTGCTCTTATCGATGCCCATGCCGAACGCGTTCGTCGCGACGATGACCTGCAGGTTGTCGTAGAGGAAATCGTCCTGCGCCCGTGCGCGCTCGGCGTCGCTGAGGCCCGCATGGTAGCGGCCGGCTGCGATGCCTTTCTTTGTCAGAAGCTCGTAGATGCGGTCGACTTCCTTGCGCGTGGCGGCGTAGATGATGCCGGCTTCGTCGGCGTGCTTCTTGACGTAGTTCGTGGTGAATTTTTTCTTGTCCTCGCCGCGGCGGACTTCGAAATAGAGATTCGGCCGGTCGAAGCCCGTGACGTGGACGGCGGGATTGCTGAGGCCGAGCAGGCGGATGATGTCATCGCGCACTTCGGGCGTGGCAGTGGCCGTGAACGCCGAGACAATCGGGCGGCGCGGCAGGCTGTCGATGAACGGTGCGATGTTCTGGTAGCTCGGGCGGAAGTCATGGCCCCACTGCGAGAGGCAGTGCGCTTCGTCGACGGCGACCATCGCGATGGGCACGCGGCTCGTAATCCCTTGGAAAGCGCCGGTTTCGAGGCGCTCGGGTGCGACGTAGACGAGAGGATAACGGCCGTCTGCGATGTCGTTCATGCGTGCGCTCCATTCAGCAGACGTCAGCGTGCTGTTGATGAACGTCGCGGCGACGCCGGCATCGACGAGTGCATCGACCTGGTCTTTCATGAGGGAAATCAGCGGCGAGATGACGAGCGTGATGCCGGAGAGCATCAGCGCCGGAATCTGGAAGCAGATGGATTTTCCCGCGCCGGTCGGCATGATGGCGACGGTGTCGCGGCCCGCGAGCAGCGAGCGCACGACGGGCTCCTGTGCGGGGCGGAACGATTTGTAGCCGAAATATTCTTTTAAGAGCGCGAGCGCGCGGGAAAATCGGTCGGTTTCGGTGACAGGCATGATGTATTTTCTCCTCGGGGTGGCAAGAAATATCAATTTTTGCTAAACTAATTGGTATGTAATAGGCGGCTAACAGCCGTTCAACGGCTCTATCTTATCATAAAACCAGTTTCTATCAAAATTCGAAAACAAGATCCCGCAAACTAAGCCTCCCTCTTCGAGGGAGGGGAACCGCGAAGCGGTGGTGGGTGTGGCGAAGCAGGATAGAATGAAATCAACGATTGTGCGGTCGAAGGAATCTCCTGCGTTTTGCCTTCGCCAATACAATCGCGTGAATAGCTCATTTTCTACCTTCGCCACACCTCTAGTCAGCTTCGCTGACAGCCCCCTCGGAGAGGGGGCCTGAGTACGTGGGCATCCTCGCAAAGGAGGACATCATATGAATCGAACATTTGGCAAGGGCGTGGCGCTGCTCGCCGCGGCCATCTGCCTCGCGCTGACGACGTCGCCTGCCGAGGCGCGCGACCTTTCGCTCCAGGATGCCATCGCAGAGGCGCTCGCGGCAAACACGGGCCTGCGCGTGACGGCACAGGGCGAAAAGACGGCGGAAGCGGAGCTTCGCGCGGCGAAAGGTGCGAACAGCTGGAGCGCGTCCGCATCGGCCAGCGCCTCGACGAGCAAGCAGAAGGACGAGGACCGCAGCACGAGCAGCAGCCTCGGCCTGACGTTCTCGCTCCCGCTCTACACGGGCGGCAAGAATGAGGCGAACATCCGTTCGAGCGCACTCGGGCTGGACATCGCGGGCCTCACGACGGAGCGCAAGCGCGAGACGCTGAAATATGACGTCATCAAGGCGTATTTCGATGCGCTCGAAGCGCGCCATACCATCGACGTCGATCAGGACAGCGTTGATTACTACGCGGCGAACCTCGAGAACGTGACGCAGCTCTACGAGGCGGGCTCGAAAGCGCGCATCGACCAGCTGCGCGCATCGGTCGAGCTCTCGGACGCACGCCAGACACTCATCAAGGCGCAGAACAACTACGAGGTCGATCTCGCGACGCTGCGGAACCTCATGAACCTCGACCGCACGGAGCCGCTGAACCTCACGGATGATTTTACGTACGATACGTTCGACATCTCGCTCGATGACAGCATCGCCTATGCGCTGCGCAGCCGCAAGGACATCCTCGCGGACGAATACACGCTCCAGCAGAAGGAAGAGGCCGTCAAAATCGCCGAGGCAGGCAAGAAGCCGTCCGTGAGCCTCTCGGCCGGGCCGACCATCTCGCAGACGTTCGAGCCGTCCGGCCACAACAGCTACGACGTGAAAGCTGGTGTTTCGGCGAACTGGAATGTCTTTGACAGCGGCGTGACGAACGCGCAGATTGACGAGGCGAAGGCGAACCGTGACACGGCGAAGCTGAACCTCCAGAAAGCGCAAGAAGACGCCGACCTCGCCGTCCGCACGGCCTACTACAACATGCGCGAGGCTGAGCACCGCCTCGACTCGACAGCGGACGCCGTCGGGCAGGCGGAACAGGACGCCTATATCGCGCGGGAAAAATACCGCGTCGGCGAAGGCATCCTGCTCGACGTCATCGACGCGCGCAAGGCGCTCTCGACAGCAAAGCTCAACCACATCAGCGCGCAGTACGACTACGTGCGCTACAAGGCGCAGGTCGTCAATGAAATGGGCATCGGCCTGACGGACGAAGAACGCGCGGCGGCCGCGAAGATTGCAGACACTGCAACGCCAGCCGTCACGGCGGAACCGCAGAAAAAAGAGGAACCTGCGAAAGTGCAGCCGAAAGAAACGAAGAAGGACACGACGGCGCAGGTGGAAGAAAAAGCTGCGGAAGAATCGGCGGATAAGGTAGCCGATGAATTGGCAGGAAATGCTGATACGTAAGGAAGGTGGCACTCAAACTTCAGCCTCCCTCTTTGAGGGAGGGGGACCGCGAAGCGGTGGAAGGAGTAGTAGGATGCTGTAGCCGAACGAGGATGCTGTCTTTGCTAAAGTCCTTTAGCAATGTTTGGCATATTTGGTTGTCTCCAGCACCTAACTACTCCCCCCCCCCGCCGCTCACGCGGCCCGTCCCCCCTCAATGAGGGGGGCAGGAGGTTGAGCGGTTTACATAAGAGAGGTGCAGAATGAAACTGAACTGGAAAGTCAAAGCCGGCGTCGCCGCCATCGTCCTTGCGGGGTGCGCGTTTGGCGGCTATCAATACTATACGGCGCAGCAAGCCGCGAAGCAGGCGGCGGCCGTCGAGACGACGAAGGTCATCCGCATGGACATCAAGTCCACGGTTTCCGCAACGGGCACGATCAGCCCTGTCGATTCCGTCGAGGTCAGCTCGAAAATCACGGCGCGCCTCAAGACGGTCAACGTCAAGGAAAATGACGAGGTGCAGGCGGGTCAGACCGTCGCGACGCTCGACACGAAGGACGAGGAAGCGAAGCGCGATCAGGCGCAGTACAAGGTCGAGAATACGAAGGCCGAGTACGAGCGCATCCAGTACCTTTACAGTATCGGCGCCGACACGCAGAAGCAGCTCGAAGACGCGAAGATGAACTACGACACGGCCGTTTCTGCGCTCGCGCAGGCGCAGTCCGACGCCGACGAGGCGACGATTGTCGCGCCGATGAGCGGCACGGTCGTCGGCGAGCCGAAGACCGTCGGCACGATGGCTGTCGCTACATCCGACAACCCGACCGTCATCATGCGCATCGCCGACCTTTCGACGAAGCAGATCAAGGCGAAGATTGACGAGACCGACATCGGCAGCGTCAAGGTCGGGCAGGAGGCGACGTTCACCGTCGATGCCTTCAACGACCGCACGTTCACGGCGCGCGTCACGAAGATTTCGCAGACGGACACGGCGAACACCTGGGATACGACGAGCTCCTCGTCGTCGAGCTCTGCGAGCGTCATCTACTATTATGTCACGCTCGATGTCGACGACCCGGATGGCGTGCTGCTGCCGTCCATGACGGCGCGCATCGACATCAACACGGCCGACAAGCCCGGCGTGCTCGTCGTGCCGATTTCCACGCTGAAAACCGACGCGAACGGCTCGTATGTCATCGTGAAGAACGTTGACGGCTCACAGGAAAACCGCTATGTCACGACGGGCATCTACAGCGATGAATACGTCGAAATCATCGACGGCCTCGACGAAGGCGAAGACATCGTCTCGACGTACACGGCAAAGAAGAAGTCCTCGAGCTCGTCGAGCAAGAATCAGGGCGGCCCGCCACCCATGTAAGCACTAGCCCACAGCCTCCCTCTTCGAGGGAGGGGGACCGCGAAGCGGTGGTGGGTGTGTGCACGCTCGTATTTCCAAAAGAAAGGCAGGCTTATGGTAAACCAAGAGAAAAAAATCAACACCATCGAGCTGCGCGGCATCAAGAAAATCTACAACATCGGCGGCGAGGAGCTCGCGGCGCTCGCGGGCATCGACCTCGACATCCACAAAGGCGAGTTCGCGGCGCTCATGGGGCCGTCAGGCTCGGGCAAGTCGACGCTCATGAACATCCTCGGCTGCCTCGACCGGCCGACGTGCGGCTCATACAAGCTCGACGGCGAAGAGGTCGCGGGCCTTTCCGATGACGCGCTCGCCGTCACGCGAAACAAGAAAATCGGCTTCGTCTTCCAGAACTTCAACCTGCTCTCACGCATCACGGCGCTTGAAAACGTCGCGCTGCCGCTCGTCTACGCGGGCGTCGGCTACCACGAGCGCATGGAGCGCGCACAGCATTTCCTCGAAGCCGTCGGCCTCGGCGACCGCGGCGACCACCAGCCGAACGAGCTTTCGGGCGGCCAGCGCCAGCGCGTCGCGATTGCCCGCGCGCTCGTCAACGATCCGCATATCATCATGGCCGACGAGCCGACGGGCAACCTCGATACGAAGTCCACGAAGGAAATCATGGAAATCTTCGAGCGCATGCACGAGCTCGGCCGCACGATCATCCTCGTCACGCATGAGCCGGAAATTGCCGCCTGCGCGAGCCGCCAGCTGCTCGTGCGCGACGGCCGCATCACGCGCGACGAAGGGAAGGGAGTGGTCATGGATGTTGTTTAGAGAGAGCTTCTCGATGGCGCTCACCTCCCTTTATGCGAACAAGATGCGCAGCCTGCTCACGATGCTCGGCATCATCATCGGCGTCGGCGCCGTCATCGCGCTCGTCTCCGTCGGCATGGGCGTCAAATCGAACGTCACGAACTCCATCGCGAGCCTCGGCTCGAACATGCTCATCATTTCGCCGGGCGCGTCGCAAAAGGGCGGCGTGCGCGGCGCGGCGGGCTCGCGAAAGACGCTCAAATACGATGACGCCAAAGCCATCAAGCAGAAAGTCAAAAACATCGACTACGTCTCGCCGACGGTCTCGACGTCGTACCAGGTCGTCTATGGCAACAATAACTGGAATACGACCGTGCAGGGCGTGACGCCGGAGTTCCTCTCCATTCGCTCGCTCTCGATTTCAAACGGCTCCTTCATCACGGAGGACGACCTCACGAAGCGCCAGCGTGTCGCCGTTATCGGCACGACCGTTGCCGAGAACCTTTTCGAGGAAAAGAACCCCGTCGGCCAGACGATTCGCATCCACAACCAGCCCTACAAAGTCGTGGGGCTGCTCGCGAGCAAGGGCCAGTCGTCGATGGGGCAGGACCAAGACGACATGATTTACGTGCCGCTCACGACGGCCATGGAGCGCATGCTCGGCATCACGTACGTCCAGTCCGTCAACGTGCAGGTCAGTGACGCCACGAAGATGGACCAGGTGCAGGACGAGATCGAGACGCTGCTGCGCCAGCGACACCACTTGACGCAGGCGCATAAAGAGGACGACTTCACCGTCCGCAACCTCACGAGCCTCATGGAGACCGTCAGCCAGTCGACGTCGATGCTGACGTTGCTGCTCGGCGCCATCGCGGGCATTTCGCTGCTCGTCGGCGGCATCGGCATTATGAACATCATGATGGTCTCCGTCACGGAGCGCACGCGTGAAATCGGCATCCGCAAGGCCTTGGGCGCCACGTTCCTCAACATCATGACGCAGTTCCTGATCGAGTCGATGGTGCTCGGCATCATCGGCGGCATCATCGGCATCTTCGTCGGCTG
>ONJV01000081.1:9919-14297 GCA_900318215.1 uncultured Veillonellaceae bacterium | reverse complement strand
GCTGCCATGTCGGCCCCGGACCTCGAAAACCTCCCGGAGGGCCATCCCATCCGTGGGCTTCGTGCGGAAAATGAAGCGATGAATACGCTCATTGAGCGACTTTTGGAAGAAAACGAATTTCACGAGCCGCCAGCATCGTTTCTGCCCGCAATCTTGCGGCTCAACGGCGTGCGCACGCACTATGCGAAAAAAGAAGAAATCCTCATGCCGATGCTTTACCGCTACGGTGTCACAGGCCCGTCGGACGTCATGTGGCGCGAGGATGACGAAATCAAGAAAGAGCTTGGCGTGCTGACGCAGACGTTCAAAGAAGAACCCGATAACATCCTTCTTTATCGCGGACGCATCCGCGGACTGCTCCAGCACATGCAGGCGATGACGAAAAAAGAAGACCTCATTCTTTTCCCGCTCTGTTTGCGTTACTTCAACGATGACGAATGGTACGCCGTCTACGAAGACGCCATCACGATTGGTACGGCGTTCCTGACAGGCGAGCCGGAGGTCTGGGAACCGGCCGAGGCATGGAAGGCCGGACAGGCCGAACGCCTGCGCATCAGCGAAATCGAGGAAGGCAAAGTCCGCTTCGAGGGCGGCGCCCTGACCGTGCGCGAGCTCCGCGCCATCCTGAAGCTCGTCGGCGTGGACATCACGTTCATCGATACCGACGACATGCTGCGTTTCTTCGAGAATGAAGGCAAGGTCTTCGCTCGCCCGAAGAGCGCGCTCGGCAACGCCGTCTATGACTGCCACCCGCCGCAGGTCGTCCCCGCCGTGCGCCAGCTCATCGCTGACTTCCGCGCGAAGAAGCGCGACCATATGACCGTCTGGCGTATGATTGCCGGAAAGCCTGTCAGTGTCCGCTACCACGCTGTCTACGACCGCGACGGCAAATACCTCGGTACCGTCGAATTCGTGCAGGATTGCACGGACATCCTCGCACATTTCAAAAAGTGACAGAACCAAAAAGAAGTGGTGATTGCAGCGCAGCTGCAATCACCACTTCTTTTTTTCTCGAATTTTTCAGAACCACTTGTCCCTCTCGAAAATCTGGAAGTCGTACCACAAAACCATTCCATACCGCGACGTGCGCGTCTTGCGTTTCGCCGGATCCCAGAGCACCTCGATCACGCGCCCGTCGCGCATGACCCGCATGAGGCAGCTCCCGCCCGTCACGCAGGGCTTCCACCCGCGCCGCGCGAGGTAGCACTCGAAATCGTACACATCCCGGAGCCGCACAAGCCCGATCCAACCGATCTTCTCATGCTCGGCATCCAGCAGCTTCTGCTTGCGTGCATTCGTTTTCATGGAGTACCCATCCTTCCATATTTTGTTGTAGAGAGGAACTTTTCAGCTTTCCTACGTTCAATATAGCACGGATTTGAACAAAATGAAAGAAGAAATGGTTAAGAAAATGTAAAGTTGTATACGCGTGAAAAGGATATTTGTCAAAAGAAAATGCCGCACCTAGAGGTGCGGCGGAAGTTGTTGGCACACAATTGATGTATCGATAGGGACATCAGAGGTTTTATGAAGTTCAATGGCTGGCCGCCATGGCTTCCTTGTAGAAGTGTTCGCGGCGCTGGGCGACGATTTGCTTGGCTTCGGCCGTGCGATCCATCTGGTGGCGCGTGAAGCGGCCGAAGCGGCCGATCATGATGTAGTAGAGGCCCATGCCGACGAGGGCAAGAGCGCCTGCGATGAGGTAGACGATGGAGAAGCCGAAGCTCGGAACAAAGCTGCCGAGCGTGTACGGGCCGACGCCGATGCCGAAGTCGAGCAGCACGAAGTACGTGCTCGTCGCGACGCCGACCTGATGGATCGGGGCGCAGTGGACGGCGAGGGCATGGCAGGAGGCTGTGACCGTGCCGTAACCGAAGCCGAGGAACAGCGCGCCGATGAGCATCGGGATGTCGCTCGTGGCATTCGCGATGATGGCCATGGCGACGGCCATCGAGAGCAGCGAAGGATAGATGACGACGTTGCCGCCGTAGTTGTCGAGCAGATACCCGGTCAGCGGGCGGCTGATGAACGATGTCAGTGCAAAGCAGAGGAAGAAGCAGGTCGCGCCGATGCCAGTGACGCCGATGGACGACGTATAGGCGCCGAGGAAAGAAAGAACCGTGGAGTAGCAGACACCGCCCATGAGTGCGATGAACGAGATAGCGAGCGACTTGATGGCAAAGAAGCGGTCAAACGAAATGTGCTTGAGGTCTTCCTTTTCCTGTGGCAGCACCGTGCGTTCCGGTGCCTTGATGAGGAAGGAAAGAAGGAAGATGACGAACGCGGCCGTGCCCGTGATTTCGATGCCGAGGCCATAAGCATGCGCCGACGTGATGTTCATGGCGAGGAACGGGCCGACAGCCGAAGCAATCGTGACGCCGAGCGTGAAGTAGCCAATGCCCGTGCCCATCTTTGACAGCGGAATCAGCGCGGCGACAATCGTGCTGGCGGCCGTCGACGTCATGCCGAACGAGACGCCATGCACGAAGCGCACGATGTTGAAGACGGCAAGCGAAGGGCTCGCGAGGTAGCCGAGAATCATCAGGAAGAACAGGCTCGTGCCGACGAGGAACATGCGGCGGCGGCCGACGAAGTCAATGAAGCGGCCGGCCGGGATGCGGGCAAAGAGCGCGCCGACGATGAAGAGGCCGGACGCGAGGCCCGCCATGCTCAGGCTGGCACCGAAATGCTCCATCGCATAAGCGGTCGACCAGAGCATCAAGAGAAAGTGGACGCTGTAGACGAGCAGATTGACGGCAATGGTAAAGAGATAATTGCGGTTCCAGAGACTTGGCTGCGCAGCAGCCTTTTCCGTAGCCATAGGGGAAGACTCCTTTCGCGAAACGAAAACACTTGCGGATGATGGTTTCTGAGGACGGGCAGTGACGCGCGGCGCGGCTTCGAGGAGCAAGTCGCTCACGTCATCCCTGCTCATCCCCAGTTCCAGCTGCAGATCCTTGTCCGGAGCAGCAGCCGGAGTGGATGAAATATGCATCTTGAAAATCACCTTGAAAATCACCTTGTCTCATGCAGCAGGTGCATATCTCCTGCTTGCAGGACTTATTATAACTGCAAGGAATTGTAGCGTCCAATGCAACATTTCCATAAAATCTATGAGTATCACGCATAAAACTCGCGAAGAGATGTGATAGAATAGAGAAAAGACAAAGACATTATGATTGAAATGCATGACTTTCATACATCAAATGCAGGAGGCAGGAGTTCTTTTCCATGGAGATTTCACAACTGCAGTATTTTCAGGCGATGGCGCGTGTGCGTCATTTCACGAAAGCGGCCGAAGAATGTGCCGTGTCGCAGTCGGCGCTCTCGCGCTCGATTGCGAAGCTCGAGGACGAGCTCGGCACGCCGCTCTTTGTGCGCCATGCGCGGCGTGCCGAGCTCACGCATGCAGGCGAGCACTTCCTCTATCACGTCGACCGCGTGCTGCGCGAGCTCGAAGCGGCGAAGAGGGAAGTTGCCGCGCCCGAGCAGGAGGATGGCGGCGTCGTGAACGTCTCGTTCTTCCATTCGTTCGGCGGGTACCTGCTGCCGATGCTGCTCGCGGAGTTCCATGCGCAGCACCCCGAAATCCGCATCAAGCTGAACCAGCACAACAGCAAGTTCCTCATGCGGCAGGTCGCGCGCGGCAAGACCGACCTCTGTCTCTGCTCGACGATGACGATGGCGGAGAACATCGCGTGGATGTATCTCTGGAGCGAGGAACTCTTCGTTGCCGTGCCGAAAGACCATCCGCTCGCGAGCCGCGAGAGCGTGACGCTCCGTGACATCGAGCGCGAGCCGCTGATTACCTTAAAGCCGAACTACAGCCTGCGCACGCTCGTCGATCAGTCGTTCGAGCTCGCCGACAGCCATCCGCAGGTCATTTTCGAGGGCGATGATGTCAATACGCTCGCGAGCCTCGTCGCGGCGAAGCTCGGCGTCAGCATCATCCCGAACATCCCGGGCATCGAGCATCTCGGCATCGTCTATCTGCCGATTTCGTTCCCGGTCTGCAAGCGCGCTGTCGGCATCGCCTGGAACCGCGCAAAGCCGCTCTCGCCAGCCGCGCTGACGTTCCAGCAGTTCGTCATCGCGCATTTTGCTTCGGCCTGAAGACAAAGAAAACACGCCAGCCGCAGAGGAAAGGGTCGATCTGCGACTGACGTGCCTATGGGGTGGCCATCGGGGCAAAAAGCATGGAGGCTTTTTGATGGCCAAACTTATTATAACATAAAAAAAGCAGAAAATAAGTGTTTTTTGCAACCAGAACGTGTTTTAAACGAAATTTAATTTATTTTAAGGAATGAAACAGAAGGTTGAAGAGGCCGAGACTATCTTCCTCGCGTGGCGCGAGTGCTGTTTCGATGGCGTGGAGACC
>ONJV01000081.1:0-9902 GCA_900318215.1 uncultured Veillonellaceae bacterium | reverse complement strand
TCTGCATCGTTGAAGCTCTGGCGGCCGATGGCGGCGCGGCCGGTCAGCAGGAGCTCGAAGACCTTGTAGCCGAGCACGAAGATCCAGTAGTTGTGGATGAGGCCGCCTGGGACGGCGCAAGGGTAGAGCTCCGTGTAGAACTGGTGCAGCAGGAAGTTTTCGAGTAGCTTTTCATGCGGCAGGAGCACATAGCCTTCGAGGCTGCGGCGGCAGACGGGCCAGGCGCGCGCAATCTGCGCGAGGTCGGGCGCGGGTGCGTCGAGGTGGAACGCGCTGGCCGTCTGCGCGAAGTCCTCGCGGTCGAGCGGAGCGCCGGGCGCGCTCGCGAGCGTCCGCACGATGCCCCAGAGGAAGTCGAGGTGCTTGAGCGGGTCGAACTTGACGTTGCGCAGGGCCGCGTCGAAGCGGGCGGCGAACAGTGGCGACTCATAGCTCTTGATAATTTTGCCGAGGTCGTAGCCGTGCCCGTCGCTGATGAAATCGACAGCGTCTTCGAGATAGAGGCCGAGCAGGATGAGCCGCACGTCGATGGTGTATTTCTGCGTCTCGAGGATGCGCAGGCACGTCCGCTGGAGGTCGAGGATGTACGAGAGCTCCGGCAGGGGCTCGTCAAGCGTCGGGACGTCCTGGTTCGCGGGCCGGAGGCTGCCCGCCGGGACGGAGTTCATCTCGAAATGGAACTTCCCTCGAAAGAAGAGCACCTGCGCGGCGGCATGCGGGCACACGAGCAGCAGCGAGCGCTCGTAGAGGCTCGAAAGATGCAGGTCGCGCAGCGCCGGACAGCGCGGAGGGACAGGGCCGCCATCCGCGAGCGGACAGGAGGCCGCGCGGCAGGTGAACGATGTCACATGGCGCGGTGCGATGCAGAGACGTGTTCCAGACAAGGGAGTGTCAGCCATCGGAGAGCCTCCTTTCTTTCGATAATATACATCAGAACAGTCCGAGCGTCTTTGTCACGAAGACCCACCCGAACATCGTGAATGCCGAGAGTGCGGATGTGAAGACGACGCAGTTGCCTGCGAGCGCGGCATCGGCGCCCATCTGCTGTGCCATGGCATACGACGCCACAGCGCACGGCGTCGCGAAGATGGCGATGAGCGTGACGAATTCGGCACCGCGGAAACCGAGAAGCGCGGCGGCCGTCAGCATGATGGCAGGTGCGACGATGAGGCGTGCAATCGTGCTGGCCCAGAGGTCGCGGCGGCTGTCGGCGATGCCGCCCTTCTCGAACGAAGCGCCGAGGATGATCAGCGCGACGGGCGTCGTGGCCGCGCCGACCTGCGCAATCGGCTTCAGAATCGGGTCGGGAATCGGGAACGGCAGCAGGCGGCAGAGCGCGCCGAGGATGATGCCGTCAATCATCGGGTTCTTGAGCACGCGGATGAGAATCGGGATGAGCTGGAACTTGCCGCCGCGGAACATTTCGAGCTCGAAGACGGCGAAGATGTTGTAGAGCGGCACGATGGCCGCAATCATCATCGTCGGAATCAGCGCCGCATCCTCGCCGAAAATGTTGACGACAATCGGGATGCCGAGGATGACGAAGTTGCTGCGGAAAATGGCCTGCGCCATCGAGCCGCGCTTGCGGTTGTCTTTCTCGAACCACATGGAAAACGCCATTGAGGCGAGGAACAGCAGCGTCACGGCCGTCATGCCGAAAACGACGAGGCTCGGGTCGAAGCCGTCCTCGAAGTCGGCGCGGTAGATGTTTGCGAACATCATGCAGAAGAAGAACACGCGGAACACCATGCGGTTCGTGTGCTTGAGTTCCTCGGGCGTCATGAGCTTGGCGTGCTTGACGAAGAGGCCGATGCCGATGAGCACGAAAATCGGGATGACAGCGCTCACGGCGACAACGAAATTGCTGAACAAAGAAAAACCTCCCAATGTGCATGTCGAAGGATTGTACGCCTTCTATTATGATACATTGGGAGGTCTTGTTGTTTAGAAGAAAATTATTTTTCGTGCGTGACTCAGTTCTCGAGCAGCAGGCCGACGCGCTTCTTCGCCTTCGTCAGCGTCTTGTTCGCGATGTACGTCGCGCGCTCGGCGCCTTTCTTCATCTGTTCGTCGAGGTAGGCGCGGTCGTTCATGAGGCGGTCGAAATTCTCGCGAATCGGACGCAGCTCCTCGGCGACGGCCTCGCCGACGGCCTTCTTGAAATCGCCATAGCCGTGGCCCGCGAACTCGGCCGTGATTTCGTCCATCGTCTTGTGCGTGACGGCGGAGTAAATCGTCATGAGGTTGTTGATGCCGTCCTTGCCCTCGCGGAACGCGACCTCGGACTCGCTGTCCGTAACGGCGCTCTTGAATTTATTGAGGATGACCTTTTCGTCGTCGAGGATGGAAATCGTTGCCTTCGGGTTCGTGTCGGATTTGCTCATCTTGCTCGTCGGATCCTGCAGGCTCATGACGCGTGCGCCCGCTTTCGGGAAATAGCCCTCCGGTAGCTTGAAGATTTCGCCATACGTATGATTGAAGCGCGTCGCGACGTCGCGCGTGAATTCGAGGTGCTGCGTCTGGTCTTCGCCGACCGGCACGTAGTCCGCCTGGTAGAGCAGGATGTCGCCAGCCATGAGCGCGGGGTACGTGAAGAGACCCGCGTTGATGTTGTCCGGGTGTTTCTGCGACTTGTCCTTGAACTGCGTCATGCGCGAGAGCTCGCCGAACTGCGAGCAGCAGTCCATGATCCAGCCCATCTCGGCATGGCACTTGTTGTGGCTCTGCACGAAGACGAGGCTCTTTTCCGGGTCGATGCCGCAGGCGAGCAAGAGAGCGAATGCCTGGCGCGTCTGGGCGCGGCGCTTCTGCGGGTCGATGTGGATTGTCATGGAGTGCAGGTCGGCGATGAAATAGTAGCAGTTGTATTCTTCCTGCAGATCCTTCCAGCCCTTGACGGCGCCGAGGTAGTTGCCGAGCGTGAAGACGCCCGTCGGCTGGATGCCGGAAAGGATGATTTTCTTCTGCATTTCTTCTGCCATGATGGATTCCTCCTGTGGATGCGTCAGGGACATGGCATACAAAAAGTCCCTGACAGTACAAGAACACTGTCAGGGACGAACTTTTCGATGTATGTGAAGAAATTCGCGGTGCCACCCTGCTTCACGGCCGTGCCGTGCAACTCAAGGGAACATGAGATTCCCCGGCCTTTTCACGCAGGCCGCGCGTCGCAGCATACTGAGGAGCCAAGCTCCTGTTCCGTGCGCCCTCAGCGATCCATCGAAAGCCGCTCCCCGCCTACCTTCCAGCAACGCAGGCTCTCTATCGGGGAGAAAAGCTTTTTCCTTTCGCTTCAACGGTTTACGAGGAATAGGCTAGCACAAAAAAAAGGACTTGTCAAGTTGACAACCATCTGATATACTGATGGCAACAAATGAATGATTGCTCATACGTTGCGTCGGAGGGAGTCACCACTATGACAGAGAAACAGAAGCGAAACCTCATCCGCATCCTCGTCGCGGCCGTGCTGACCGTGCTCGCGACGCAGCTGCCGCTCACGGGTGCATCGCGCCTCATCGCGTTCCTCGTGCCGTACCTCGTCGTCGGCTATGACATCCTTTACAAGGCCGTGCGCGGCATCGTGCACAAGAAGCCGCTCGATGAATGTCTGCTCATGGCCGTTGCGACGCTCGGCGCGCTCGCGCTCGCCATCTATGAGGATGGCGACTACACTGAGGCCATCGCCGTCATGCTGTTCTATCAGGTCGGCGAGTGGTTCCAGTCGTATGCGGTCGGAAAGAGCCGCGATGACATCACGGACCTCATGGACATCCGCCCGGACTACGCGAACATCGAACACGACGGGAAACTCACGCGCGTCGCCCCCAACGACGTCGAGGTCGGCACGACCATCGTCGTCCAGCCTGGCGAGAAAATCCCGCTGGACGGCGTCGTGACGAAAGGCGCCTCGATGCTCGACACCGTGGCTCTGACGGGCGAGAGCCTGCCGAAGAGCGTCCACGAGGGCGACAGCGTGCTCTCGGGCTGCATCAACAAGACGGGCCTGCTCTCGATTCGCACGACGAAAGCGTTCGGCGAATCGACGGCCTCGAAAGTCCTCGCTCTCGTCGAGGATGCGAGCTCGCGCAAATCGAAAGCCGAGAATTTCATCGCGCGCTTTGCCCGCGTCTACACGCCGATTGTCGTTGGCCTCGCAATCGCGCTCGCCATCCTGCCGCCGCTCGTGCGCATGGCGGCGCTCGGCCTGGAGCCATCATTCGGCACGTGGATTTACCGTGCGCTGACATTCCTCGTCATCAGCTGCCCGTGCGCGCTCGTCATCAGCATCCCGCTCTCGTTCTTCGCTGGTATCGGCGGCGCGAGCCGCGCAGGCGTGCTCGTCAAGGGCTCGAACTATCTCGAAGCGCTCGCAAGCGTCGGAACCGTCGTCTTTGACAAGACGGGCACGCTGACGAAGGGCACGTTCGAGGTCACGGACATCCATCCCGAGACCATCGCGCCGGACGAACTGCTGCATCTGGCCGCGCATGTCGAGCGTTTCTCGACGCACCCGATTGCGGCGTCGCTGCGCACGGCCTACCGCCACGAGGCCGACGGCTGCAAAGTCGAAAACGTCGAAGAACTCGCGGGCAAGGGCGTGCGCGCCAGCGTCAACGGCCATGACGTCTATGTCGGCAACGCCAAGCTCATGCAGGCCGTCGGCGCGAAATGGCATCCGTGCGAGAAGCACGGTACCATCGTCCATGTTGCGATGGATGGTGAATACATCGGCCACATCGTCATCGCCGACGTCGTCAAGGAGCATGCAGCCGAGGCCATCGCCGCGCTCCATGCAAATGGCGTGAAGAAGACCGTCATGCTGACGGGCGATGACCATGTCGTCGCGACAGACGTTGCGCGCCAGCTCGCCCTCGATGAAGTCTACAGCGAGCTCCTGCCGCAGGACAAGGTCGCAAAGGTCGAGGAACTGCTCGCGAAGCAGCAGGGCGGAACGGGCAAACTCGCGTTCGTCGGCGATGGCATCAACGACGCGCCCGTACTCGCGCGCGCTGATGTCGGCATCGCGATGGGTGCGATGGGCTCCGACGCTGCCATCGAGGCGGCCGACGTCGTGCTTATGGACGATGACCCGGCGAAAACCGCGACGGCCATGCAGATTGCGCGCAAGACGATGCGCATCGTCCATGAAAACATGTACGGTGCCATCGGCGTCAAAGTCCTCGTGCTCGTGCTTGGCGCCATCGGCATTGCGAACATGTGGGCGGCCATCTTTGCCGACGTCGGCGTCATGGTGCTCGCCGTGCTCAATGCCATGCGGGCGATGTTTGGCACTGGCACGAAAGGCGCTGGCACAGGTGTGAAAACAGAAAGGCAGGAGCAGGAGCGCGAGAAATCCTACAAAATCGAAGTCGATT
This sequence comes from uncultured Veillonellaceae bacterium, assembly GCA_900318215.1. Taxonomy (GTDB): domain Bacteria; phylum Bacillota; class Negativicutes; order Selenomonadales; family Selenomonadaceae; genus Selenomonas_C. The sequence continues at coordinate 4,527 of ONJV01000081.1, read as the reverse complement.
GCGCGAACTGCGCCAACCTCATGGAAGAAGCGGCGAAGCGCACGGCAGGCGTCAAGAACGTGAACGTCAACTTCATGCTGCTCAAGATGAAAGTCGAATTCGAAGAGGGCAGCGACCCGAAGGAAGTCATGCCGCGCGTCCGCACCGCCTGCAAGGCCGTCGAAGATGACTGCGAAGTTTTCATCTGACGGAAAGGTAACGAAAAGGCAGTACAAAGATGGGACATAAATCGGTTTCACATTTCCCTCGCGTGTGCTATAATAACTTTGTTATACACGTAACAGAGTTTGTTCGCAAATCTTATAGGGGGAATTTGATGAAGAGAGCCGCTATCCTTTCACTTGTTGCAACCTGCATTTTCTCGGCGTCCACGGCGTTTGCTGCCGTGCCGTCCGTTCATACATCTGCCGTGCCATCCTCTGCTGTCACGCGCGAAGCCTCCCGCACGGCCGCCGTTCCGTCCACCTCGACCCGCGCTCTCCCGGCGGAGGCGACGACGCTCCCGTCGCAGACGAAGGCCCTGCCTTCGATGCAGCGCCCAGGTGCGGCGGGGGCTGTGGATGTTGCTCCGTCGAACCTTCCCGACATGAGCGCATTCCGCATTCCGTCGCAGGCGTCAGCCTATGCGTTCCACAATGATTTCGGCAAGAGCAACCTCCGCAAATGGAGCAGCACCGAAGGCATGGACACGCCATGGAACAGCAACCGCACGACCGATACCGTGCATCTCCAGAGCTCGACGATGGCATTCCTCGACACGCTGAACACGGCCGCGCAGGCCGCAGGCGTCACGTTCGTCATCACGGGCGGCGCGGAGGAAGGCTACCACGCCAGCGGCCGCTATTCTCACGCGAACGGCTACAAAGTGGATATCTCCGATGCGGGCATCTATGAAGGCGGCCGCTCTTATGCGGTTCTCATGAACGCCCTCTCGGCCTACAAGCATCAGATTACGCATGAATGGAACCTCAACCATTTCGACATCACGATCTATCCGGAAGACTACGACGCATAAGTCATGCATAAGTCATAATCAAGGCATCTGCTTTTCACGAGCAGGTGCTTTTTTGTTGCGTCTTTATGCGTTCCTGGCATTGTGATAACTTGGGAAAGATGATATAATAACTTCTGGCTATGCGTTGCAAGAATCACAGACTTTGAAACAGAGCAGAAAGGCGGGATGCGGATGCGGTTGCGTGACAGGCGGGCCTGGCAGAAGCCGGAGGTCATCATCATCCCGATGATCGACATCATGTTCTTCCTGCTCGTCTTCTTCATGATGAGCACGCTCTACATGGTGCAGGTGAAGACGGTCGATGTCGATATGCCGCAGGCGGCGAGTGCCGAGACGCAGCTGGCGGTCTCGTATGTCGTGACGATGAAGCGCGACGGCTCGCTCTATCTCGAAGACCAGCCCGTCACGGAGGCGGCGCTCCTCGACCGGGCGGCGGCAGAGAACCAGCGCAGTGCGAAGTTCTCCGTCGTCGTGCGTGCCGACCAGGGGCTCGATTACGGCATGGTCGTCGGCCTGCTCGACAAGTTCAAGGCGCGCGGCATCACGCACATCGGGCTCGCTGCCGCCGATGGAGGCCGGTGAAATGGAAGCGATGCGCATGAGGGAACGCCGGTCGGGCGAGCTCCGGGCATGGGGCATCTCGCTTGTCGTGCATGTTCTCCTGTTCCTGCTGATCGGGGCGTCGGGATTCTTCCTGCTGGTGCGCGAGCAGCCGCAGCCATCAGAAGACGACGTCGTGGATGTCACGATGCTGGACGATGCGGGCGGGGGAGGCGACGGCGGCGAACGTGCGCCATCCGCGGCTCCCGCATCCGCGGCGTCCGCAGAGGCACCTGCCGTCACCCTGCCGCCCGAGACAAAGCTCCCCGAGATTGCGGAGACGTATACGAAGGAGCCGGAGAAGCAGCAGGCGTACCGGAAGGAGCATCAGGAGCATCCGGCCGCTATGGCATCGTCCGCAGCTGCGGCGGATGATGCTGCGGGTGCGGGACAGAGCACAGGGGATTCTGGTACGGCAAAGGGTGCAGGCTCCGGCGATGGGACGGGGCGCGGTGCTGGTTCTGGTGCGGGGAATGGCACGGGCAGCGGCGCGGGCGATGGAGGTGGTGTCGGCGCCGGTGTTGGTGCGGGCACTGGCACGGCGCCAGCTTCGCCGCCAGAACCCGTTGATGCTGGCGCTTATTGCACGTATCGCGCGACGCCTGCCTATCCGCAGAGCATGGTGCAGGCGGGCGCGCAGGGCAGCGTGACCGTGCTGATCACGGTTTCTCCTGCGAGCGCGGTGACGGATGTCTCCGTCGTGAGCTCCTCCGGCTATCCGGCACTCGATGCGGCTGCCGTCGCGGCTGGCTGGGCCTGCCGTTTCCAGATGAACGGCCATTCGGGCCGCTATCGGACGACGTATCGCTTCGAGCTTCGCGGCGGAGACGATGATTGGTGATGGCGTGCGCGGGAGGCATTCCTGCCGGAGGTGATGACAGTGCTGGAGCTCGTGAATCTTTCAAATGTCCGCTATGAAATCGACCGCGTCCTCGGCGGCGATACGTCTGCGCTTCCGGCGTTTTTTGCGCGGCACGGGCTGGACGGCCTCGAGCTCACGCTCTATGAGGATTGGGAGCCCGCGCAGTTTCCAGCGGATTGGATTCAGGGCGTGCATCTGCGGTTCTGGCCCAGCTGGATGGATTTCTGGCGCGGAGACCGAGAAGCGCTCGTGCGAGAATATGGGAGCGGGGCCGCATGGCAGGCGTCGTTCGGGAAGACGCGCGAAGCGTGGATCGATTTCTGGCGCCGCCACGTCCGCGAGGCCGTGCGGACAGGAGCACGGTATGTCGTGTTCCACGTTTCGCAGGCGCGGACGAGCGAGCTTTATCATCGCCGTCATGCCTATGGTTCTGCCGAGGTCATCGAGGCGACGCTCGAGCTCGTCAATATGGTTATGAACGTACTGCCCGAGGACTGCCTGCTCCTCTATGAGAATCTCTGGTGGCCGGGGCTGACGCTCCTCGATCCGCGGCTCGCCGACCATCTCCTGAGCGGCACGCATCATCAGCGCACGGGCCTCCTGCTCGATACCGGCCATCTCATGAACACGTCGACGAACCTTGCGACGGAGGACGAGGCTGTCCGCTATGTGCGGCGCGTCGTCCGCGGACTTGGCGGCCTTCGGACATCGATTTATGGCATGCACCTCCATCGCTCTCTCTCGGGCGCCTTCGTGCGGCGTCGGATGGCCGAGGCCGAGAGGGAAGACTTGCAGCCGCGAGGATTTTCCGAGGTCTTTGACTACATCAGCCATGTCGATGAGCATCAGCCATTCCGGACGGCGGCCGTGCAGGCGCTCGTCGAGGACGTCCAGCCGAAATTCCTCGTCCATGAATTCATTCAGGATTCCATGGAGGACTGGGAGCAGAAAGTCCATGTACAGCGTCATGCGCTCGGCTGGGAAAGCGATGCAGAGGATGGCCAGAAAGGAAAAACATCACGATGAAGACAGCACTTGATTTCAGGAACACATGGAAAAAGCGGCTCCTGCCGCTGGGCGGGATGCTTCTCGTCCTCGTGTTCGTCTGTATGCTTTCAGGCTGCAAAGACGTGCGGAAGATGTCATCGCCACAGGCAGACACGGCTGGGACGGCCTATGAGGTCACGGACGTGCAGGGAACGGTCGTCTCGCTGCCAGAAAAACCGCATCGCATCCTGACGCTCTCGATGAGCACGGACGAGGTCGTGCTCGGACTCGTCCCGCCCGATCATATGGTGGCCGTCAACAGTCTGCTCGACGACCCTGTGAGCTCGAACGTCGTGCCGCTCGCGAAAGAAGTCGAAGGGCGCGTCACGGATCCAACGGTCGAGGAGATTGCGGCTATGAAGCCTGACCTCGTCATCGTGCCGGACTGGGGCGACATCACGCGCGTCGCGTCGCTCCGCGACCTCGGCATCCCCGTCGTCGTCTGCAAGGGCGCGCGGAACCTCGAAGAGATCGAGGCGACTGTCCGCCTCATCGCACAGGCCGTCGGCGAACCCGCGCGCGGCGAAAAGCTCGTCCAGAAAATGGACGACAAGCTCGCCTCCATCACGGAGCAGACATCGAAGATTCCCGATGGCGAAAAGAAAACCGTCGTGCTGATCTCGCTCATGAGCACATACGGTGGCAGCGGCAGCTCGTTTGACGATGCCTGCAAGTATGCGGGCGTCATCAACGGGCGCGCGCAGGCGGGCATCCGGGACGGGCAGGCCATGAGCAAGGAACAGCTCGTCGCCATCAATCCCGATGTGCTGTTCCTGCCGACATACAACGACCACGGCTCGTATGATGTCGCGTCATTCCGTTCGCAGTATCTCGACGATCCGTCGCTCCAGACAATCCGCGCCATCCGGGATGGCCGTCTCGAGGAGCCGGACGAGGCGTACATCTACAACTGCTCGCAGGATTTCGTCTTCGGCGTGCAGGAAATCGCATATCGCGTCTACGGCGATGCGTTCCGGCAGGAGGCCGGGCAGCATCTGTCTGC
>ONJV01000264.1 GCA_900318215.1 uncultured Veillonellaceae bacterium | reverse complement strand
GCTGTTTTTGAGATGAATGTTCTTGTGTCATAGCGCTCATCCTTTCTCGGACTAAGGGAGAGCTATCGGCGTGGTGATAAATTTATAGGTTTGTATCCACCGACGGCATCCTGAAAAAATACAACGAAACACGCAAATTCTTTTCATATTATAACCCAAAACGAGTCACTTTTTCAACTGTCGTAGCGGGGACAAAACCATAAATTTATCACCACGCCGATAGCTCTCCCTTAGTCCGAGAAAGGATGAGCGCTATGACACAAGAACATTCATCTCAAAAACAGCCTCGATGGGACGAAGAGGAAGCCCTCATCCTTGCTGATGCTTGTATCAAAGTGCACAACAATGTTGCCCCACGGAAAAGCCTCATTGCTGCCACTTCGGCCTTGCTCCGTTATCGCGCCGAAAAGTTAGGGATGCATCCATCGGAAAAATTCCGCAACGAGAACGGCATCGGCATGCAGATGACAGCGCTCGAACGCGAAATGTACAAAGATACCCGCACCACTTGGCATACTTCTGCACTTTTTCGAGAAGTCGGAACCCTTTTTCGCGAACATCCCGAACAATTTGACAAGAAGCTGGAAGATGTTCGAGGCCGCTGGATTACTCCCTTGTCCACCGAAGAAACGTCCGATGCGTGATGCCGAGCCTCCTTGCCGCTTCCCGTGCCGAGACATCGCCGCGTGCCCACGCCTCCCGAAGTGCTTCATATGCCTCTGGCCGTTCCTTCGGTGGACGACCAAATCTGACGCCGCGCGCCTTTGCCGCCGCGATGCCCTCGCGCTGCCGCTGGCGACAGAATTCCCGCTCCGTCTGCGCGACATACGAGAGCAGGGCAAGTACGATGTCCGCAATCAGCCTGCCTGTGAGGTCGCAGCTGCGCCGCGTATCAAGGATGGGCAGGTCGAGCACGACGATGGCAATGCCTTTCTCCTGCGTCAGACAGCGCCACTCTTCCACGACCGCTGCATAATTCCGCCCGAGACGGTCGATGCTCTTTACGATGAGCGTATCTCCTGCACTGAGCCGCCGTCGAAGCCGCTGATATGCTGGCCGTGAAAAATCTTTCCCGCTCTGCCGGTCGATATAAACATCCTTCTCCGCAACTCCGGCCTCCCGCATTGCCTGCATTTGCCGATCGATGCACTGCTCCTTCGTTGATACCCGGATATAGCCATATACATGTCCGCTCATGGTCTCCGTCCTTTCGAAAATCTTGCGACCACCTGCCAAACATGATATAATCAAAGACAACAAGAGCAGCTGGTGCTTTGGAACTCATCAGCTCGCCCTTCAGAATATCTTTTCGACGAGAAGGGGCTGTGGCTCAATGCACGGTCAGCATCACCTCTTCCCGTTCGGCTTCTTTGCTTCCTTCAGTAGCTGGTAACTACTTCAGAAGCTGCAGAATGCCAATCACGATTCCTGCGAACGCCAGCACACATGTGCTGGCATTTTGCTATGATAAAGAAACTGCGAAAAGGAGCGGTCACATGCTGCCAGAAGAGCGTCAGAATATGATTGTCCAGCTCGTGAACGAGCATGGGGCGGTGAGCGTGAAGGAGCTCAGTGCGCGGTTCGCGGTGACGGATGACAGCATCCGCAAGGACCTCGCGCTGCTGCAGAAGAACGGGCGCCTCAAGAAGACGTATGGCGGGGCGCTGAGAATCACGCCGGACGAGGATCATTTCGTCTCGCAGCGCAAGCCGAAGTACCGCGCGGAAAAGCAGCGCATCGCGAAGAAGGCGCTGAAGCTCTTACATGACGGCGAGACCATCTTCCTCGACATCTCGACGACGAACATCGAGCTCGCGAAACTGCTGAAGACATCGGGCCTCGCACTGACGGTGGTAACGAACATGGTGGACGTGATGACGACGATGGCGGGCGACGCGTACCACCGGCTCATCTTCATCGGCGGCACGTTCAGCGAGGGATGCGACGGCTTCGTCGGGGCGCTGACAAACCGGGAACGACAAGGCATTCCTCGGCGTCGTCGGCCTCGACCTCGCGCGGCGGCAGGCGACGACGTACACGCCGGAGGACGCGACGACGAAGGAGGCCATCCTCGCCGCGAGCGCGGAAAGCTGGCTGCTGCTCGAAACGCGCAAGCTCGAAAAGGCCGGGCCGTATGTCTTCTCCGACCTGCGCGACGTGAAGGGCGTGCTGACGGAGAAAGCAGTCGATGAAAAAACGGCGGCACGGCTCGCCGCGCTCGGGATTCTCTGCCAATAAGACAAGAAAAACCGTTGGAATGTTCCACGTGGAACACTCCAACGGTTTTTCGTATACCGCTTTTTTCAATCTCACTCGATGACGTGGACTTTCTTCGGGTCGTAGCGATCCTGATGCGTGCGCTTTTCGGCCGGATAGCCGACAGGAATCAGGCAGAACGGGATCGTGTGATGCGGCGTATGGAGCACGGTCACAACGTTGTCGATGCGGTCCTCGTAGGGCGCGATGCAGAGCCAGACGGCACCGAGGCCGAGCGTCGTGGCTTCGAGCAGGATGTTTTCCGTTGCGTTCGCGAGGTCGTAGTTCGCGAGCTCGGGATGCTTCGCATCCTTGCGCAGGATCGGCACGATGACGACGGGCGCGCCTGCTGCGCAGGCCGCGAACGGGCTCGCTTTCGAGAGCTCGACAATGGTCTCGCGATTCTTGACGACATAGAATTCCCACGGCTGCTGATTCACAGCTGAAGGCGCCGCCATCGCTGCGCGCAGGAGTTTCTCGATTTTTTCCTGCTCGACGGGACGGTCTTCGTATTTGCGGATACTCATGCGTTCGAAAATGGCATCCATGATGAAAATCCTCCTTTAAATGAAGTAATTTCTTCTTTCTTTGCCTTCATTCTACCATGATTCCCGCGCAAAGTCATCTGATTTTATGCTTTTTTCTGCGCGAACAGCCACTCGCGGATGGCGTCGATGTTGTAGGCGAACGACCAGGTGTACATGTGGTTGCCGCCTTCGAAAACGGTGTCGTTCCACCTACAAAAAAATCGACATGCCTACTACAGGATGTCGATTTTTTGCTGTTCATGCAGCACGGCTCCTACACAGCCGTTTTTTTTGCCGATGTCAGCGTATCATATCCATATGAAAATCCGCTCAGGAAAGAACTTCCTGCACGATTTTTTTGTGCACGATGTCGAGGTTGTTCGTGCTCGTCAGCACGAGGACGGCGCCTTTTGCGGCGCGCTTGGCCTTTTCCGTCGCGGCGTGGGAGACGGCGTTCGTATTGATGACGAGGACGTCAGCCGCGTGGAGCGGTGCATCGTCGAAGTTCTTTTCATTCCCGACGAAACGCATGTAGGGAAAGCGCTCGGCTGCCTTGCGCTGCCAGGCCTCCGAGCCGCCGACGACGAAGATGGCGAGCGCGGCCAGCGGGTCGGCGGCAGCTGCCTCGCTCGCACCATCAGACGCCACGCCATCAGCTGCATCCTCGCCGCCTTCGCCATCCGCACGTTCCTCCCCCGGCCGCCGCTTGCCGCGCTGCCAGAGCCGCAGTTCCTCGCGCAGCGCATCGACCTCGGCGCGGAGCTCGATGGTCTTCTGGATGGCCTCATTTCGTTCCGCGCGCAGGCGCTCATTTTCCTCACGATACGCCGCGAGCCGCGCGGCGAGCTCCTCTGTCCGCGCAGCCGCCATCTGGCGTTCCCGCACCTTCATGCCAGCACCGCCCTTTCAAAATTCTTGCATCGAATGAAAAAATATCGTATAATACACATAGATAGCGAGAGCACCGCTCAGCGGCGCCCTCGCAGAATCAGCTTACAAAAAGCCGCCTCTTTCAGGGTCCAGCTGTAAAGGCGGTCAGCGTTTTTCGGTTGCTATGATGATCAGAAGAATCAGCAAAAGCGTCAAGTTCGTCTCGTTCATAGGCCTAGCACCTCATTTCTGAGGGCACGGATTACCGCCAAGCGATGCTTCCCTCATTGTAGCAAAAAAGCCGGTCTCTTGCAATCAAGAGGCCGGCTTTTCTACGCAGAGAACCGATTTTGCGCTTTTCATATGATATGTTTTATACTTTCATCGTCCGATACACGTACCCCGCAATCACCATCTCGACCACGACGAGCATCGCGAGGAAGAAGAACGCGTCTTCGAGGCCGAGCGTCGAGACGGCAGGCAAGGCCCACTGCTCGCGCACGCCGGGCCTTGGCCGCGCCTGCCTTTCCAGTATTTTCGCCATGAAAGACTCCTTTCAGCACACCGCTTTTTCTTGTCAGTGCCCGCCTGAAATGGTATAATGGAAGCAACAAGAGCAGCTGGTGTTCGCAATCATCAGCTCGCCCTTCAAAAATCTTGTTAGACGAGAAGGGGCCTTGGTTCGACACAGGGTCAGCGTCACCTCCTCAAGATCGGCATCTTCACTTCATCCGTAGCTGGTACTACTTCAGAAGCTGCAGAATGCCAATCACGACTTGCAGAAATGCCAGCGCAAGCGCCAACTTTTCATAAGTGGTCATGGCATCCACCTCCCCTTGGGGGGAGAGCTGATGTCAGCTGCTCTTACGAAAAGTATGGCACATGCGCTGGCATTTTTCTATGTCTCGTTCCGGCCATGGCTGCTTTGGGGCAGCCAAAACCGCTTACTTCGCGTCCTTCATCGTGACGCCTTTGCCGCAGAGGCTCTCGAAATCGCGCGTGAAGTCGTCGATGGCGGCGGCGACGGCGGCGTTCCTCACGAGCCCTTCGATGACGGCGGGCGCGATGGTCGCGGCGCCGACGCCGTACTGCGCGAGCGCCTGCACCTGCTGGGAGTTCTTGAAGCTCGCAGCGAGGATGTTGCATGGGAGGCCGTTCTTCGTGAACATGTCCTGGATGATTTTCGCCGTCGCGATGCCGTCCGCGCCGAGGTTGTC
>ONJV01000072.1 GCA_900318215.1 uncultured Veillonellaceae bacterium | reverse complement strand
GAGGGCACGCCCGCTTTCGTCCACGGCGGCCCGTTCGCGAACATCGCGCATGGCTGCAACAGCGTCATGGCGACGCAGTACGCGCTGAAATTTGCCGATGTCGTCGTCACGGAGGCCGGCTTCGGTGCTGACCTCGGCGCCGAGAAATTCCTCGACATCAAGTGCCGTTTCGCAGGGCTGAAGCCCGATGCCGTCGTCATCGTCGCGACGGTGCGCGCGCTGAAGATGCACGGCGGCCTGCCGAAGACGGAACTCAGCAAAGTGGACATGGCGGCCCTCGAAAAAGGCCTTGCCAATCTCACGAAGCATATCGAGAACATCCAGGCATTCGGCCTGCCTGCCGTTGTGGCCATCAATGCGTTCCCGACGGACACGAAGGAAGAGCTCGATTTCGTCGAAAAGAAGTGCAACGAGCTCGGCGCCGAAGTCGCGCTCTCCGAAGTCTGGGCCAAGGGCGGCGAAGGCGGCCTCGAGCTCGCGAAGAAAGTGCTCGCGGCCACGGAAAAGCCGAACAACTTCCACTTCATCTACGATGTCGAGAAATCCATCCCCGAAAAAATCGAGACCATTACGCGCACGATTTACGGCGGCGACGGCGTTGATTTCACGCCGGCCGCGAAGAAGCAGCTCAAGGAAATCGAAGAGCTCGGCTTCGACAAGATGCCGGTCTGCATGGCGAAGACGCAATACTCGTTGTCCGATGACCAGACGAAGCTCGGCCGTCCGACCGGCTTCCGCATCACGGTCAAGGAACTGCGCGTGAGCGCGGGCGCCGGCTTCATCGTCGCGCTGACGGGCAACATCCTCACGATGCCCGGCCTGCCGAAGCATCCGGCGGCGATGGATATGGACATCGACGAGGACGGCAAGATCACGGGGCTTTTCTGAGTGATTTACAACTTGACATTTCCTCTTTCGTTTGCTACACTTGAACCATAGCAAGTACAATATAATAAACATGCAAGTCGAGTATAGATGCAATGGCGCATCATCATCGGCCGCTTGGTAAGTTACAAGCAGTCTTCCGTATGGGAGGCTGCTTTTTGCTTTTTTCGTGCTTTTGAGTGTTGTTTTTCGGATTCATGTCGAAGGAGGGAACTCTCATGCCACAAGGAAAACCGCAAAGTACATTCCACAAGATGGGCCTGCCCATCGCCATCCTCGTGCTGATTGCCGTGCTCGCGCTGCCGACGCCGCCAGACCTCTCGTCCGCCGGACACCGCATGATCGGCATCCTGATCTTCTCCGTCATCATCTGGATGACCGAGGCAGTCTCGTACCCGGTGTCGTCGGGCATCATCATCTCGCTCATGGCGTTTTTGCTCGGCACGGCGCCCGACATGGCAAACCCGTCGAAGCTCCTCGGCACGTCGGCGGGACTGAAGCTCGCGCTCGCAGGCTTCTCGTCGTCGGCACTCGCGCTCGTCGGTGCGGCCATGTTCATCGCGGCCGCCATGATGAAGACGGGCCTCGACAAGCGCATCGCGCTCTTCGTGCTTTCGAAGATCGGCGCGAAGACGAACCACGTCCTCGCGGGCGTCATCCTCACAGGCTTCGTGCTGAGCTTCTTCGTGCCGAGCACCACGGCGCGCGTCAGCTGCATGGTGCCGATCGTCATGGGCATCATCGCCGTTTTCGGTGTCTCGCGGAAGAGCAAGTTCGCGGCCATCATGCTCATCGCCGTCGCACAGGCCGACAGCATCTGGAACGTCGGCATCAAGACGGCCGCCGCGCAGAACATGGTCGCGCTCGGCTTCATCGAGAAGCAGCTCGGCACGACGATCAGCTGGCTCGACTGGTTCATCGCCGCTGCGCCGTTCGCTGTCATCATGAGCGTGCTCTTGTATTTCGTCCTGCTGAAGATGATGCCGCCAGAAATGAAGGAAATCGCGGGCGGCAAGGAAAAGATTGCGAAAGAGCTCCAGGCGCTCGGCCCGATGGGCGGCGACGAAAAAAAGCTCATGATTCTCTCGTGCATCTTGCTGTTCTTCTGGGCGACCGAGAAGAAAGTCCATCCGTTCGATACGTCTTCGACGACGATTGTCGCCATCACGCTCATGATGATGCCGGGCATCGGCATCATGACGTGGAAGGAAGCTCAGCAGCGCATCGGCTGGGGCACGCTGATGCTGTTCGGCGTCGGCATCAGCCTCGGCTCGGCCATCCTCTCGACGAAGGCTGGCGCCTGGATTGCGCATGAGATCGTCACGAACTTCCATCTCTTCGACGCGACGGGCTTCTTCATCATCGCCGTGCTCGCGCTGTTCCTCATCGTCATCCATCTTGGCTTTGCGAGCGCGACAGCGCTCTCGTCCGCGATGATCCCGATCTGCATCTCCGTCCTGCAGGGCGCGGCGGAGCACAATCCGCTGAACGTCGTCGGCATGGTCATGATCCTGCAGTACACGATCTGCTTCGGCTTCATCCTGCCCGTCAATGCCCCGCAGAACATGATCGCCTACAGCACGGAGACCTTCGAAGTCAAAGACTTCATCAAGACCGGCATCCCGCTGACGATCCTTGCCTACCTCGTGACGCTGCTGCTTACGAAGACGTATTGGACATGGATGGGGCTCGTGCTGTGAGTTGTAAATCGATGATACCTGAATGGTAAGGAGGCTGTTGCAGTTAGCGATTTTTCGCTACTGCGCAGCCTTTTCTTTGTGTCATGGAGACAAGTGGTGACATAACTGCAACATCTCTTTTTATTTGCAAAGAGGATTTTTCCAATTCGTGGAGAATTTCATAAGAGAAATGAGAAGCGTCCCACGGCGGCGGAGGACTGGAGAGAGGTGTTGCCGATGCATGCGGATGTGATTTTGAAATGGGCGCGGGAGCATGCGCATGGACAGTGGATGACGGAGAAGGAGTTCGACTTTTTGTTCTGTGATTTCTTCAGCAAGCGGCAGCTGCGGGAGATTCGCCAGATTTTGAATGACAATGGCATTGTATTCGTGAAGGAACTGCCGGCCGAGGCGTTGGAGACGGTGCCAGCATCAGAAGTATCAGAAGTATCGGAAGCAACGAAAGTGGAAGACGCCGCAGTGACGGCTGCGGAGGCGGACGATGATGCATTTGATACGGAGGATGCGTTGCAGCAGGATCAGGACTGGGGGGATAGCGCAGAGGTTGGCGAGGATACGCGGCCGTTTGATGAGCAGACGCGGCTCGCGCATGAGTGGAATCTGCCTCGTTCGAATCTCTCGAATGAGGTGTTGTGCCAGATGATTCAGGAGGGAAACCGTCAGGCGCGGCAGGATCTCCTCGTGAACAATCGAAACCTTGTCCTTGCCTATGTGCAACGCTATCTCCGTTCACCATGGTGCCACCTTTCCAAGGAGGATTTGGAGCAGATTGGGTTGGAGGGCATGCTGAAGGCGGCGGAGCGCTACGATCCAAAGCGGGCGAAGTTTTCCACGTATGCGACGTTCTGGATTCGGCAGGCGATCGAGCGGGCAATGATGGACGAGGGCACGATGATTCGCGTGCCGGTTCACATGCATGAATTCATCCGCAAAGTGACGCGCATGGACAGTGAGCTGGACCGCGATGGCGTGAAGGATAAGGAAAAGCGATGGCGGAAGATTGCAGCATCACTAAACAAGCTGGACAAGTCCGTGACCTTCGCACATGTGCAGAGGGCGTTTGCCATCCGTGATATGTTTTTGCACTATGCATCGCTCGACATGCCGGTCGGCGAGGATGGCGATACGTCACTTGGCGATTTCATGGCGGACGAGACGGAGCCGGATGTGGATGCGTTGCTTTGGAAGGAAGAATTCCGCAATATCATGATGGAGCTGCTCGAGGATTTGAAGCCGCGCGAAGCGCGCGTCCTCATGATGCGATACGGACTTGACGACGGAAGACCGAAGACGCTCGAGGAAGTCGGACAGGCCTTGGGCGTGACGCGCGAACGCATCCGCCAGATCGAAAGCAGGGCGCTCCGACGTCTCCAGCACACAGTGAAACGCTCTGTTCACTATTCTATATTGAAAGAGGCATGTCATGAACATCCAGACCCACATCGCATCGAAAATCAAGAACCTCCAAAGCGAACCTGACACGATCGTCGTGCTCCAGGGCGTGCCGCTGGCGATACTGCCGGACGCATTCGCCGCCGAGCTCGCCACGATTGACTGGGCGGCGCTGCTTTCGCATCCGATTAACTATTTCACGCAGGAGATCGTCACGAAACAGCGCCACGTGCTGCTCATCGAAGAATACCGGTTGCTGAAGGCGTATCTTTTGACAGAGTTCCCCGAAATCATGATCGTGCGGAACAATCTCTACATCGACACATACCCCGTCGCGGCCGCGTGGCCGGCGGACGTGCGCACGGCACTCCTCGCGCATTTCGATGCGGATGCCGGCGAGGAGACGGACCTGCGGGCGGCGGAGAACGCGATGGGGATTTACGGCGCGCTCTTCGAGCAGGACGGCCGCCTCTATGCCGCGTACCCCGAGGAGGAGACGTCGTCGAAAGTCTTTGACGAGCCGCTGTTCGACGAAGTCGCGAGGAAGCTGCCGACGCAGAAAGCGGAAAAGGCGCGGAACCTGCTCGACGAGACGGACTACCTCGCGCTCGTGTGCGAGGTACTGGAAAAACCTGCAGGCCCAGTCGCGCTGCGCATCACAGATTATACCGGTGGGAAGGAGCGATTGCAGCAGCGGCTCGTGCTGCTCGCGTCCGTCGCGGACGTGCAGCTCGTTCTCGCCGAGGAAGCCGCGCCGTCGGAGACGTTCGAGCATCGCGCCATCTATACCGAGCTCTTGCAGACGTACTGGCACGCCGATGCCTTCCGCACCTTCCAGGTATACGATCTTGCGGCGCTCGCGCGTGGGGAGAAGAAGCTCCGCACGGTCTCGCAGGAGGCCGTCATCGCGCAGTTCGTGCAGGAGGCCGAGGCGTGCGGGCGCGGCGAGCAGCCGCGCGACCTTTTCGTCACGGCGCCGACGGGCGCGGGCAAGTCCGCGATGTTCCAGATCCCCGCGATGGTCCTCGCGAAAGAGCAGAAGCTCATGACGCTCGTCATCTCGCCGCTCATCGGCCTCATGAACGACCAGGTCGCCGGCCTCGAAGGCCGCACGTATGCCGGTGCGGCGACGATCAACTCCGACATCACGCCGATTCAAAAGCAAGAGATCATGGCAAAGGTCCAGGATGGCACGTATGATATCCTGTACCTTTCGCCCGAGACGCTGCTCGCGCGCAGTGACGTCGAGCAGCTTATCGGCGATCGCACGCTCGGCGCCATCGTTGTCGATGAGGCGCACATCGTCACGACGTGGGGCAAGCAGTTCCGCCCCGATTACTGGTACCTTGGCGACCATATCCGCAAGCTCCGCAAGCATCAGATTCAGGAAAAAGCGCGCGATTTCCTCGTTGCGGCCTTCACGGCGACGGCCATCTACGGCGGTCGCGAGGACATGTACGGCGAGACCATCGACAGCCTTCACATGATTGAGCCCATTACGTATCTCGGTTACGTCAAGCGCGCGGACGACATCCACATCACCATCGAGCCTTTGGAGACGGAGAAGGGCGGACGCTTCGAGTACGAGCTCGATAAATTCAAAAAGCTCGAAGCGTTGATCAAAGGCGCTTTGATGGTTGAGCGCAAGACGCTCATTTATTTCCCGACGGTCAGCCTCATTCGCAAGTTCTGGGACTACCTCGGCGGCAGTACGAAAAAGCGGTCTATCGCCATGTATTACGGCTCGATGGACAGCCGCGAGAAGCAGGCGAACTACGAAGCGTTCCTCAAAGGTGGAAAGCCCATCATGCTCGCGACGAAAGCCTTTGGCATGGGTATCGACATCGACGACATCGAAAACATTATCCACTTCGCGCCGACGGGGAACGTTTGCGACTATGTGCAGGAAATTGGCCGTGCTGCGCGCAAAAAAGGTCTCGAAGGCGAAGCCATCTATCCCTACAACGCGCATGACTTTCGCTACATCAACCAGCTTCAGGGCATGTCCGCCATCCGCATGTGGCAGCTCGTCGGCATCGTCAAGAAGCTCCTCCAGACGTACCACGCGCTGCGGGCTGAGCGTCGCGGCACGTATACGAAGAAGCGCAACGCCATGCTGCTCGACGCGGAAAATTTCGTCTATCTCTTCGGCGGCGACGCAGGCGACCAGGACAGCGCCATCGCGAAAGTCAAGACAGCGCTCCTGCTCATCCAGAAGGACTTCGAGCAGCAGCGCGGCTTCTCGCCCATCACCGTGCGCCCCATCCCGCTGTTCGGCCGCGGCTTCTTCGCCATCCAGCCCGCCGTCCAGCGCACACTGCGCAAAGCTTTCCCCAAGACTGTGACGGAGCTCGACGAAGCGCACCACATCTGCAGCGTTGAGCTCGAGGCCATCTGGAAGCGTGCCTATGGCAGCGAATCGTTCCCGAAATTCAAGTACCTCGTCTATTCGCGCGACGGCGATTTCTCCTTCAACCAGCAGTACGCCATGCAGCCGGCCCTCTGCGTCGACATCGCGGTCGGTGCGGGCGGCATGGGCGCCTTTTGGAACTGCTGGAAGCCGCTCAAGGATACCATTTACCAGGGTCTCAGCGAAAACCGCTACCGCAAGCCTGAGGAGCTCGCCTCCGTTCTCACGGCTGCGACGCCGTTCAAGAGCTACGAAGCCAGCGCTTTTATCGACGTTCTGCTCGCGTCCATCGACGTCTACCTGCGGCAGTTCTCCCACGGCTTCCAGCCCGTGATAAATGTGCGGACGCTCAAGAACGGCGAGCGCCAATATCTCTTCAACCGTTCCGTGCGGCAGTTCTTCGGATGGGTCGAGCATTGGTTCCATGCCATCGAAGATGGGATGCACGACGGGCAGCTCTACCTCGTGCAAAAAGAGGAAAAGGGGGCCGCGAGCATCGTGCTCGGCCTCCTCGAAGCACTGAATGTCCTTTCCTTTGAAATGAAAGGCGGCGCCGACAGCAAGCTCTACATCTACATGTACCAGACCGAGCCGCTTGCAAACATTGTCCGCCAGCCGAAGGCCTATCGCAACCACCTGCTCAGCGAAATCTACGCCCGCCACCGCCTCTCCGTCGCCATGCTAACATACCTCTACGAAAGCGGCTGGTCGAGCGAAAAAATCTGGGACGCGCTCGAGGATTATTTCCTCGGCATTGTGCCGGAGGAAGTGAAGAAAAAAGCATTTCCCGAAGCGGAAGAAGCGTAAGGATAGATTTTGTGCGAGAAAAAGGGGCTCTTGCAGTTAGCGATTTTTCGCTGCTGTACAGCCCTCTTTTCGTATCGTGGAGACAAGTTGAGATTCTCGCGCTCATTTTTGTGTCAAACGCTGAAAAACGGGCATAGAAATCCAGACGGTTCTAAAAAACGTCTTTTTCTATGCCCGTTTTCATTTGTCTGGACGGCTTTACGCCGCTTCCTTTACCGGTATGCGGTGGCGGCTTGCCGTTCCATGCTGGATTTTATGGTGCAATTTTTGAATGTTATGCGCCATGGCCAGGAGGTCGACGGCGACGAGCGCATTTTCCGTGCCGCGACAGAGGAATCTGCGGAAGTTCATGTCGGCCTTGATGTCTGCAAATGCTCCTTCTGCCTGGATGCTCCGGTTCATCCGCAGTTCTATGCCTTCCTCCGATGTGATTCGTTTTCGATCTTCTTGTCGCTGGCGCAGGAACTTCTTCGCGACGGTGAGGTGCTTCGTCCGTTCTTCCATCGGCTTCTTGAAGTGGTTTCCGTGGATGCAGTTTTCCTTCATCGGACAGCCCGTGCAATCTTCGCAGGCATAGTATGTTTTCTCGCTCTTATACCCCGTCTTCGTCTTTGACTGGTACGTCCGCTCGGCTTTCAGCTTGCGGCCGTTCGCGCAAAGGTAAGCATCTTCGCCCTGGAGGTAGGTCATGTTCTCGAAGCGCCCGATGTCGTTCTTCCATTTCCGCGTCTTGCTCTTCTCGTAGTTGATGGGCTTGATAAACGACTTCATGCCGTGGGTTTCAAGATAGGTATAGTTCTCTTCGCTTTCGTAGCGACGTTCTCGCAGCGTGTTCCGTAGTACTGTTCGAACTCTCGCAGGAACGGGACGAGCGTGCTGGTGTCAGTTGCCTGCGGCCCGACGCTCGCCCAGAGGATGAACTCTGAGTCGCTGCCGTACTGGACGTTGTAAGCAGGCTTGAGCTGGCCGTTCCTCATGGCGTCTTCCTTCATGCGCATGAAGGTCGCGTCCTTGTCGGTCTTCGCAAAGCTGTTACGCCCTTTCATGTCATGGAGCCTCGCACCGTAATCTTTGAGTCTTGCGATGCAGATCTCGAGTTCTTCGAAGGTGCGCTGGAGCTGCGTCTTCCGCTTTCCCGAACCGTGGACGAAGACGATGCCATCTTCCGAGATTTTTCGGCGGAGCTTGCGGCGCAGGCGCTTGAGGTGGCGCATCCGGATGACGTCTCCATGGGGGATGCGGATGCCGAAGTCCGTCTCCGCCTGCGAGAAGAATGCTGGAAGTTTCGCAAGGAGATTTGCTGGGTGCTTCTCGACGGATTTCCGCCAGACGAACTTGTACTTGTTGGCGACGGATTCGATCTTCGTGCCGTCGATGAAGATGTCGTGCAGGGAGACGGCTCCGAGCTTTTCGAGGAGGTTCCCCATCTGCGCGAGGATGTCCCGGATGCAGGGGCGCAGGCGCTTCGTGAAGAAACGGGAGACGGTCGCATGGTCCGGTGCAGGCTTTCCTTCCAGCAGATACATGAACTTGATATTGCTGCGGCAGGCTTCCTCGATTCTGCGCGTGGAGAAGATGCGGTTCGCGTAGGCGTAGACAAGGATGGCGAGCATCTGCGCTGGCGACGCCTGATTTCGATTGACGTGATGGCAATTCTGATACAGGGCCGACAAATTCATTCCTCCAATGCAATAGCGCACCAGGCGGACGGGATCATCCTTGGGAATCTGTAATTCGACATTGAGGGGGAGCACCAGTTGATATGGTTGCTCCAATGAAGTATAATCTTGCATGGAATTGAGATTTTGCATAGTTCAATTCTACACGAAATCCCGGGCTTTTTACAGTCCGGGATTTTTGCGCACGAAATAGAGGCTGCTGCAAATAACTGCAACAGCCCCCTTTTCTTTTTTCGTGTCAAATCAGAGACAATTTACGCGAAAAATGATATAATACACGAGGACAATGATAATGAAGGGAGACGGGGCGGATGGAGGAGCTGCGGCGCGTGCTCGAGGAGCTGGGGCAGAGGCTCCGGGCGTTCTGCCGGGAGCAGCCGAAGCAGGCGGCGGAGGTCGGGGCTCTGGCACTGCTGCTCTGTTTCGCGGCCGCGCTGTTTCTCTGGGAAAACGTGGATGATGAGCGGCTGGCGCTGAAGCAGCCGCCGAGCTCCGCGCCTGCCGATGCAAAGCAGAACAGCCCGTCGCGCCTCGAAGTGAAGGGCGTGGACGAGGCGGAAGCGACGGGCGAGCTCCGGAATCCTTTCTCGATGCTCCACGAGACGCGCGAACAGATGGCAGCAGCGCCTGCGCCCCTGAAGGAAAAGCAGCCGCAGGCCGCTGGGACGCCGGATGCTGCGAAAGCAGCCGATTCCCCTAAAAACGCTCTGCCGAAGGCTCCGAGCCGTGCTTCCGTCGTGGAAGATGCGTCTGCGGCCGAGCCGCCGGCACCGGCGCTGGTGCTCAAGGGCGTTGCGAGCGGCAATGGCCAGACGCTCGCCGTCATCCGCGCGGGCGGCAGGAGCCATCTCGTTTCCGAGGGCGAGGCGGTCGGCGGCTACACGGTCGCGGCCATCGGCGACGACAGCGTGACGCTCGATGGCGATGGCGGGACGCTCGTGCTGCAGCTGCGCGGTCAGTGATGTGCCATCCGTGAAAAGGAATGACGTTTTGTATCCTGTATCCTTGCCAAATCTCTGGAAACCATCTACAATAGATGATATGTCAACTTGTCAACCTGTCATCTTTTGGAGGTGCAATCTTATATGAAGCGAATTTCCGTCGAACTCGTGCCGCGCGATGAGGAGAGCTTGCGCGAACAGCTCGCGATTGCGAAGAAGGCCGCGAGCCGTGCCGATGTCATCAATATCCCTGACCTCCTGCGGCTGCCCGTGCGGAGCTGGGAGGGCGCGGCCATCGCGCAGGAGTATTTTCCTGCCGTCATGCCGCATATCCGCGCGATGGACATCGACCTTTCGCAGCCGCTCCCGATGAAGGAGTATCTGCGCGCGCACAATATCCGCGAGGTGCTCGTCATTCAGGGCGATCCGCCGCAGGATATGCGCCACAAGGTCTACCCGACGACGACGACGGACGTGCTCAGGAAATTCCACGAGGAGATGCCCGAGGTCAAGACGTATGCGGGCATCGACCAGTATCGCGGCTCGATGAGCAAGGAGCTCTACCGCATCGAGCGCAAGCTGCAGTCGGGCGCGGCGGGCTTTTTTACGCAGCCGTTCTTCGACCTGCGCTTTGTCGGCATCTACGCCGACATGTTCGAGAGTCTCGGCGTCACGGATGTCTACTGGGGCGTGTCGCCTGTCCTTTCCGACCGTTCGCAGAGCTATTGGGAGCGCAAGAACAAGGTCGTGTTCCCGAAATCGTTCGAGCCGACGCTCGCGTGGAGCATCCAGTTCACGAAGGACGTCATGCAGTTCGCGGAAGAGCGCGACGCGAGCCTCTATGTCATGCCCATCAAGACAAACCTCGAGGCCTATCTCGAAGGCGTCTTTCAATAAGTGTTCACTGTGAATTTTGATAGGGGAGAAAGCCATGTTCAAGATTTTGAAGAAAGAAGAG
>ONJV01000083.1 GCA_900318215.1 uncultured Veillonellaceae bacterium | reverse complement strand
GGACTGACGTACACGTTCCATCTGCGGGACAACAAGTGGTCGAATGGCGACCCTGTCACAGCACAGGACTTCGAGTTCGCGTGGAAGCGCCTCATGAGTCCGGAACTCGCCTCTGAGTATGCCTACATGCTCTTCCCCATCAAGGGCGGCGAAGAATACAACACGAAGGGCGGCAGTGCGGATGACGTCGGCGTCAAGGCCATCGACGACAAGACGCTCGAAGTCCATCTCGCGCGCCCGACGGCCTACTTCCTGATGCTGCTCGCGCACCAGTCGGCGTTCCCGGTCAACCGCAAGGTCGTGCAGGAGCATCCGGATGACTGGGCGGCCGAGGCTGACACGCTCGTCGGCAACGGCCCGTTCAAGATCGTGAGCTGGGATCACAACAGCAAGATTACGGTCGAGAAGCGCGACGACTATTGGGATCATGACAAGGTCAAGGCCAAGAAAATCGAGATGCCGCTCATCGACAACATGAGCACGGCTGTCTCGATGTTCGACAACGGCGACGTCGACCTTGTGCTCGACCCGCCGGCAGCCGACGCTGAGCGCCTGAAGGGCGAGGGCAAGCTGCAGCTCGACAAGAACATCGGCACGTTCTTCTTCGACACGAACAACAAGCTCGCGCCGTTTGACAATCCGAAGGTCCGCAAGGCGTTCTCGCTCGCGCTCGACCGCCAGACGCTCGTCGACCAGGTGCTCCACGGCCTCGCGAGCCCCGCGACGGGCTGGATTCCGACGGGCTTCACGAACCCCGCGACGAAGAAGGACTTCGCTGAGGAGAGCGGCAAGCTCGTGAATGAGAACGTCGAAGAGGCGAAGAAGCTCCTCGCCGAGGCGGGCTATCCCGATGGCAAGGGCATGCCGCCCATCACGCTGCTCTACAACACGAACGAGAACAACAAGGCCATCTGCGAAGCCGCGCAGGAGATGTGGAAGAAGAACCTCGGCGTCGACGTCGAGCTCACGAACCAGGAATGGAAAGTCTACCTGCAGTCCCGTAAGAGCGGCACGGTGCAGATTGCCCGCGCCCGCTGGGTCGGCGACTACCTCGACCCGATGACGTTCGCTGACTACCTGCTCTCAAACGGCACGAACAACTACGGCCGTTATGCGAACCCGAAGTATGACGAGTTCGTCCATCAGGCGCAGAACAGCAACGACCCGAGCGTCCGCATGCAGGCCATGCACGAAGCCGAGAAAATCTGCATCGACGATATGGGCCTGATTCCGGTCTTCTTCTACAAGACCTCCGTCGCCATGAACCCGAAGCTCAAGGGCGTCGTCGATCCGGGCAACACGGTCTTCGACTTCAAGTACGCTTATATTGAAAAGTAATCCACATTTCCAGCCTCCCTCTATGAGGCGTAAATCCTCCAGTGGAGGATTTACGGGGCCGCGTGAGCGGTGGTGGGAGTAGTCGGAAGCAATAGCCTGACAACCATGCAAATGTCGCTAAGGCATATCGCCTTGGCGGCATTTTTATTCTCACTGAAAAGATTCTGAAAATTACTTCTTAAACTTTACATGTTGACACTCGTGCATCCGCGTCCTATAATACACAGTACACAGAATACATCATTTCATTTCAACATCTGTGGGAAATGTGTTTATCAAGGAATCATTCGTTCCTCGTGAAAAGAAAGAAGGAATCATCATGACTGGTTTGATGCTGGTTGGGATTGCTCTTGTCTGGTTCGCGGGTGCCTACCTCATTTACGGCCGGTGGCTCGTCAAGACCTGGGGCATCGATCCGAAAGCGAAAACGCCGGCTGTGCGGAAGAATGACGGCGGCGACTACAGTCCCGCTTCGCGCTTCACGGTTTTCGCGCATCAGTTCTCGTCCATCACGGGCGCAGGCCCTGTAACCGGCCCGATCATCGCTGCGATGTTCGGCTGGGCACCGGCGCTGCTCTGGATTCTGATTGGCGGCGCGTTCTTCGGCTGCGTGCAGGATTTCACGGCGCTCTACGCGTCCGTCAAGAGCGAAGGCAAGTCGATGGGCATGCTCATCGAGCAGTACGTCGGCCGAACGGGCCGCCGCCTGTTCCTGCTGTTCTGCTGGCTCTTCACGCTGCTCGTCATCGCCGCATTCTCTGACATCATCGCCAAGACGTTCAACGGCTTTGGCGCGGAAGGCACGCTCAACACGCCGGGCGCGCAGGCCGCCACGATTTCTATGCTCTACATCGTCGTCGCGATGGGCTTCGGCGTCTTCATCAGCAAGGTCAAGCCTTCGGGCGTCCTGAAATTCTTCGTCGCCATCGTCCTCGTCGCCGCGATGTTCGCGGTCGGCATGAACTTCCCGCTCTATCTCGACGTTCCGACGTGGCGCTACATCGTCTTCGGCTACTGCTTCATCGCGGCCGTCCTGCCGATGTGGCTGCTCATGGAGCCGCGCGATTATCTGAGCTCGTTCCTGCTGCTCGGCATGGTCGCGGGCGGCGTCGTCGGCGTCATCGCTGCAAATCCTTCCGTCAACATGCCGGCGTTCGTCGGTTTCGAAGTCAATGGCAAGCCGCTGTTCCCGATTCTCTTCATCACGATTGCCTGTGGCGCGGTTTCCGGTTTCCACAGCCTCGTCTCATCGGGCACGTCGTCGAAAGCTGTCTCGAATGAGCGCGACATGCTGCCGGTCGGCTATGGCGCGATGCTCTGCGAGTGCATGCTCGGCGTCGTCGCGCTCGCGATTGCCTGCGCAGCCGCTTCGAACGGCGTCATGGCGAAAGGCACGCCGTTCCAGATTTTCGCTGGAGGCATCAGCACGTTCTTCACGCAGATTTTCGGCCTGCCCGCAGGCTTCTCGGCCTGCTTCATCACAATGTGCGTCTCGGCGCTCGGCATGACGACGATTGACTCCGTCGCGCGCATCGGTCGCATGTCGCTGCAGGAGATGCTGAAGCCGAGCGAAGGCCAGGAAGCTGGCAGCGCTGCGAAGTTCTTCATGAACAACTACGTTTCGACGGGCGTCACGCTCGTGCTCGCCTATGGCCTCTGCCTCGCAGGCTACATGAACATCTGGCCGCTGTTCGGCGCGGCGAACCAGCTGCTCTCGGCACTCGTCCTCATCGCGCTCGCTGTCTTCCTCAAAGTCACGGGCCGCAAGGGCTGGATGCTCTACGTGCCGATGGCCTTCATGTTCTGCGTGACGATGACGGCGCTCGTCATGAGCGTCTACGGCATCGTGACGAAGCTCATGGCTGGCACGTTCGTCGTCGGCATCGACGGCCTCCAGCTCGTCCTCGCCCTCGCCCTCATGACGCTCGCCGTTCTCGTCGTCAAGCATTGCGGCCGCGAGCTCCTCGGCAAAGAGCAGGTTGCTATCGCAGAAGATTGAAAAAAACTCTTTACAAGAAACACCCTCCATGCTATAATATAACACGTTCTTGAGACACAGAACACGGAGAGGTGTCCGAGTGGTCGAAGGTGCTTGACTCGAAATCAAGTGTGGCTAATAACCACCGTGGGTTCGAATCCCACCCTCTCTGCCATTTTGAAAGTGCAGGGGCCGTTGCAAACGCAACGGCCTCTTTTGTTTCAGGAAAAACGCGAAAAGCGGGGGAGGAGGAATCCCGATGGCACTTACGGCACCGACGCCGCCGACACCGCCGACGCCGCCGACGGTCCCGAAGGTCACGCTCGGGGGCGGCGGCTCTGTGACGGAGACGCAGGGACCTGTCAGCGGACAGCGGTCGGAAAATGATGAATCACAGGCGCGTGCCGCCGTCGCGCGCGGTGACGGCCCGCTCTCGCGGACGACGACGGAAGACCCGCAGGATAGCAGCGCAAACGGACAGGCATCATCAAATGCTTCGAATCATAATGGGCAGACGGGTCAGAACGCGCAGACTGCCCAGCAGAGTGGGCAGCAGGCGAGCGATGGCAGTGCGGCGCTGCTCGGCGGTGATGCGGGGACGGGCAGTGATGGCTCTGATGACGCGCAGTCGGCGAAGGAGGCGCAGGCGCTCGAAGAAGGGCGCGTGCAGCATCCCACAGGTGCGCTCGGCAGTCATGGCGTGCTCTACATCGGTTTCAGCCTCGTGACATTCGTCGCGCTCGCCGTGCTGCTCTACCGCTGGTTGAAGAAGCGCAGGGCCGAGCATCGCGATGGGCTCCACTATGGAGATTTTGCAGGCGATATCGATGCGGGGCGTGAAGAAGCGGCGGAAGACGAGACGCTTCGCGGACGCACGGCAGGCGAGATTCTCGGCGACATCGAGCGCGAGGAAGAACGCGAGCTCGCCATCGCCCGCGCCCGCGCGGCCGAATACCAGCGCCAGCGGGCACGGGAACAGGCCGCACGGGAACGCCGGAAACAGGAACGAGAAGAAGCGGCGGCGCGGAAGGAAAAAGAGGCGCTCCGGGCGAAGGCAGCAGAGCAGAAGAAGCGGCAGCCAGCGGAGGATGAGGATGACAAGCCCCACTTTGATTTGCGAGCGTGACTCCGTGGCAAGCCACAATTTCATGCAGACTTCCGTCCCTTGATTTTTCCCGGAAAACAAGTAATAATAGATACTAGCTTTTCAAAAGACATCTGACGGGAGGTTTCGGCATGAAAAAGGTTCTGCGTGTCTTGATGGCGCTCGCGCTGCTGCTGGTCTGCTCGGTGCCGCTGGGTGCTGAGGCAGCTTCGTCGTTCGGCGAGCGCGTCGAGGGCATGGCGGAGGTCACGGGCGTGCGCGTCAGCACGCACGATGGCATGACGCGCATTGTCGTGGATGCCGACAAGCCCGTCAAGATCAAGACGATGGCGCTCACGAATCCGACGCGCGTCGTCGCAGACATCCAGGGGGCCTGGCTTTCAGGCAAGGTCAAGCGGGACATACCGGTTTCGAGCCCGTTTGCCTCCCGCGTGCGCATCGCGCAGTTTTCGAAAAACGTGGTGCGCGTCGTCGTCGAGACGAATGTCGGGAAGAACAACTACAGGGTCTTTCCACTCTCGGGCGGCCCTGTGCCGGGACGTGTCGTTCTCGATTTCGGACAGGTCGGCCCGTCGAGCAGCGGAGCGACGGTCGCGCTGCCAGATGTGAAGAAACCGACGCAGCCAGCGACGAAACCAGCGGAGACGAAGCCGGCGACAAAACCGGCAGAGGCAAAGCCGTCCACAAAGCCAGCTGAAACAAAGCCTGCGACAAAGCCCGCGACGAAGCCGACAACGCAGCCGCAGACGAGCACGACACAGCCGTCGAAACCGACGACCCAGCCGCAGACGAAGCCCGTCACGAAACCGCAGAAGACGGAAGCGGAGAAGACGGCGGAAGAGACGGCTGGAACTGCCGAGCAGGAAAAGACGGAGACAGAGCGCGGCATTGACGAGATCACAGGCCTCTCCGGCAAGGTCATCGTCATCGATCCGGGCCACGGCGGAAATGACTCGGGCGCCATCGGCCCGACGGGCGTCATGGAAAAGACGGTCACGCTGAACATCGCTCTGCGCCTCCAGAAGCTGCTCGAAGCTGAGGGCGCGACGGTCTACATGACGCGCTCGACGGATACGGAGGTTTCACCGAAGGGCGCAAATGCCTCCGACATCGAGGAACTTCAGGCACGCTGCGATGTGGCAAACAACCACAATGCCGACATCTTCATCTCCATCCATAACGATTCGTTCACAAATGGCGCGGCAAAGGGCACGACAGGCTATTATTATTCGCGCGGCTCGGCGAAGTCCCGCGACCTCGCCGACAAGGTCCGCAGCGGCGTCATCGACCAGATTGGCACGCAGAGCCGCGGTACGCAGAGCTGCAACTTCTATGTCGTGAAGCACACGGACATGCCAGCGACGCTCGTCGAAGTCGCCTTCATCTCGAATCCTGAGGAGGAAAAGCTCCTCAACAGCGATGACGGCGCCCAGAAAGCCGCCCAAGGCATCGCCGACGGCATCGCAGATTACTTCGGATAACCTCGTAACTTAGCCTCCCTCTGGAGGGGGCCTGCCGTATGAGCGATGGCTGGCAATCATTGATTATTGAATTACGAAAGGAACTTTTCCCATCATGCCAGATACGAAAATCCCGAACCACAAGACCGTTGCGGAGCAGTTGGACGACCTCATGAAGGAGGACGAGGCGGCCCGCAAGAAGCAGCTGTACCGGCGCCAGATTCCAAAGGAGACGACGCTCGCGGCGGCACTCGATGCCATGACGAAGAGCGAGCTCGATGACATCCGCTACAACCTCAATGTGCAGGGTGCGAGCTCCTTGAAGAAGGCCGAGCTCGCCGAGAAGCTTGCTCCGGCCATTCTCGCGTTTTCCGAGCGTTGGTTCCCGACTGTCATCGACGAGGAATATGAGACGTTCTCGCATCTCATGGCGCATGGCGGCCGCTCGACAGAGCTGCGCGATGACGACCTGCGCCTCGATTACCTGCGCGGCCTCGGCCTGCTCGCCTGCGGCACGGATGACGACGGCAAGCTCGTCTGGGAGATGCCGGACGAAATCCAGCAGAAATGGAAGTCCATCGACTCCGGCACGTATCGCAGCCTCGTCGACCTCAACACCGAGGTCACGCGCCTCACGGCGGGCCTGCTGTTCTATTATGGCTATCTGAACTTCGACCAGCTCTATGCGAAGGTCAGCGAGTACCTCGAGCCCGCACAGCGCGAGCAGGTCTCGTTCCTCGACCTCGTCGGCATCCTGCTCAACGCTTCGTGCTGGAAAAAGACGCTTGTCGCGCTGCCGCATGGCGTCAAATACTACACGCTGATTGACGAGGAAGCGCTTGAAAACGAACAGATTCGTCGCAGCAATCTCGATTTTGCGCCGCTTTCCTACAGCCAGGTCTACGATGCGGGCGACGACAACTACATCGACGCGACGCCCGCGTACCAGGCGTTCGCGCAGTACCTCATGCAGGCACATGGCCTCGACGTGCTGAAAGCGGCCGATGTCGTTGGCGAAGTCTATATCATGTTGCAGAACGGGCAGACGATGCAGAAGGCATCGGACTACCTCGACGAACTCGGCTTCTTTGAGAATCAGGAAAAGGCGAAGGCGCTGCTGCCGCTCCTCATTGACTTCAATAATACGTCGCACCTCTGGCCGCTCAAGGGCAACACGCCGGAGCGCCTGATGAAGCACGAGGCGGACGCGCGCGGCAAGATTATCTCGTTTGCCGACGCGCAGAAGCGCCGCCCGAAAGTCGGCCGCAACGACCCGTGCCCCTGCGGCAGCGGGAAGAAGTACAAGAACTGCTGCCTCAAGAAAGACGAAGGTGTCTGATGCAGCAGAAAAGTGCATACGCGAAAAAAGGGAAGCGGTTCTTTGCAGTACTGCTCCCCATTTTTATCACACAGATTTCGCTTACAGCGACAGGTTTTTTCGACACGGTCATGGCCGGCCACCTCAGCGAGCAGGATCTCGCGGGCGTCGCCGTCGGGTCGAATCTCTTCCTGCCGTTTTTCGGCATGTTCCTCGGCATCATCTCGGGGCTGACGCCTGTGCTCTCGCAGCTTTACGGCGCAGGAAAGCGCGACAAGATTGCGCCAATCACGCGGCAGGGCTTTTACTGGGCGCTCGCGCTGACGGTCGTGCTGCTCGTGTTCGGCGTGCTGGCTGCGCCCGTCGTGCTCTCGGCGCTGGCGCTTGAGCCGCGCGTCGAGGAGATTGCGAAGGGGTATCTTTCGGCCATCGCATTCGGCCTGCCGCCCATCTTTCTTGCAGGCGTCCTGCGCAACTTCATTGACGCGCATGGAAAGACGCGGCTCACGATGTGCATCACAATCCTGACGGTGCCGTTCAATATTTTCTTCAACTATGTCTTCATGTATGGCGCGTTCGGCGTGCCAGCGTTTGGCGGCGTCGGTGCCGGCATCGGCTCGGCGTTCGCGTTCCTCGGCAATCTGCTGCTGAATGTTGCGGCGGTCTCGCGCATCGAGCCGTTCCGCAGCTACCATCTGTTTTCCGTGCTGCCGCGTCTTGATTTTGCGGAGTGGCGGAAGCAGCTCGGCATCGGCATCCCGATTGGCGCGACGTTCTTCTGCGAGCAGAGCATCTTCGGTGCGGTCGCGCTTTTCATGACGGCCTATGGCACGGCTGTCGTCGCGGCGCATCAGGCGGCCATGAGCTTCACGACAGTCATCTACATGATTCCTCTTTCGGTCAGCATGGCGCTGACGATCCTCGTCGGATATGAGGTCGGGGCAAAGCGCATGGGCGATGCGGCGGCGTACATCCGCCTCGGCCGCGTGCTGACGTTTGCGTTCGAGGGCAGCCTCGCGCTGCTGTTCCTGACGATCCGCGGCCCGATTGCGAGCCTTTTCACGACGAGCCCCGACGTGTACGAACTGCTCGTCGGCTTCTTGCTCTACGCCGTGTTCCTCCAGTTCGCCGACAGCCTCAACGCGCCGCTCCAGGGGGCGCTCAGAGGCTACAAGGACGTCCGCGTGACGTTCTACCTTGCGATTCTCTCGTACTGGGTCATCGGCCTGCCGCTCGGCTACGTCGCGGCGCATGCGGGCGGCCTCGGCCCCTACGGCTACTGGGTCAGCCTCATCGGCGGCGTCCTCGTCGGCGCCGTGTGTCTGCACCTGCGGCTGCGGCGGGTGCAGTCCCGCCATTTCAGCCCCCCTCGTTGAGGGGGGACGGGCCGCGTGAGCGGCGGGGGGAGTAGTAGGATGCTGAAGACAGACAAGAATACAGACATCGCTAAAGTCCTTTAGTAACCTCCTTCGTGTTTGTTCGGCTGCAGCATCTTACTACTCCTTCAGTCAGCCATTCGGCTGACAGCTCCCTCAGAGAGGGAGCCTTTCTTTATACGCAAAAATCCCCGCTTCCGAGAAAGAAGCGGGGATTTCGTTATGCAATCCTATTGGATTATTTTGCGAGCGCGTTGACTTTGCGAGCCAGACGGGACTTTTTGCGAGCTGCGCAGTTCTTGTGATACACATGGTTGGCAGCTGCCTGGTCGATCGTCTTGCAAGCGAGGTTCAGGAGGGATTTCGCTTCATCAGCGTTTCCAGCCTCAACCGCATCGAGGACGCGACGGGAAGCCGTGCGGACACGGGATTTCTCAGCAGCGTTCTTTGCATGGCGCTTTGCGTCGGATTTCACACTCAGGATCGATGCTTTGATGTTCGGCAAGTAATTCACCCCCTTGATAATTTCGTTACCTTTGCATTCTAGCATGGATGATGCGAAAAAGCAACTATTTTCTTGCTGAAACTTCGAGGGAAATGGTATAATGACGAAAACAGACTGGTAGCGAAAGGAAACCTTCATGACGAATCAGCATATCCGCAATTTCTCCATCATCGCGCATATCGACCACGGCAAGTCGACGATTGCCGACCGGCTCATCGAGAACACGGGCACGCTCACGAAGCGCGAGATGGAGGCGCAGGTGCTCGACAACATGGACATCGAGCGCGAGCGCGGCATCACGATCAAGTCGCAGACGGTGCGGCTGAAGTACAAGGGCAAGGACGGCGAGGAATACGAGCTGAACCTCATCGACACGCCGGGCCATGTCGATTTCACGTACGAGGTCTCGCGCAGCCTCGCGGCGTGCGAGGGGGCGCTGCTCGTCGTCGATGCGGCGCAGGGCGTTGAGGCGCAGACGCTTGCGAATGTCTACATGGCGCTCGAAAACGACCTCGAAATCATCCCCGTTATCAACAAGATCGACCTGCCGAGCGCCGACCCTGAGCGCGTCAAAAAGGAAATCGAGGACGTCATCGGCCTTGACACGTCGAACGCCATCGAGTGCTCGGCGAAGACGGGGCAGGGCATCGATGAAATCCTCGACGCCATCGTGGACGATGTCCCCGCCCCCGAGGGCGATGAAAATGTGCCGCTCCAGGCGCTGATTTTCGATTCGTATTTTGACTCGTACAAAGG
>ONJV01000104.1 GCA_900318215.1 uncultured Veillonellaceae bacterium | reverse complement strand
AGAAGTCGTCGATGCCGTTGGTGCGAATGCGAAGATGAATGAATTCTGCGCGGCGATGGGCATCTGCAACCTCCGCCATGTGGACGGAGAAATCGCGAAACGCAAGGCTGTCGTCGAGCACTATCGCGAACGCCTCGGCAAGGTGTCCGGCATCCGTGTGAAGGAAACACAGGCGGGCGTACAGGACAATTACGCCTATTTCCCCATCATCGTGGATGAGAAAGTCTTCCCGAAGAGCCGGAATGATATCTACGAGGAACTGAAGCGCCATGACATCTACAGCCGCAAATATTTCTTCCCGCTGACCTGCGATTTCGATTGCTATCGGGAGCGCTTCGCGGCAGATCATCTGCCCGTCGCGCGGAAAATTTCACGGCGCGTGCTGTGTTTGCCAATGTCGGCCAGCTTGCCGCTAGAAGTTGTAGACAAGATTTGCGACATCATTTTGTCGGAGTAACAAGGAGATATATCATTATGAAATATTGCAACATGCCCTTTGAATATTTGTATCTTGACCATTACAATGGCGATGTTTATCTCTGCCCGTGGATGGAACCGAAAGTTACAGCTATCGGAAATCTTTTGCACGATGACTTGGATGCTATCTGGCATGGAGAAAAGGCAGAGGCATTGCGTGATACGGCGCGTAACGGTTCCTATGCACATTGTCGCATGGTTGCTTGCCCAAGCTTGCAGAATCGGGATTTACCAGATGAGCCAGAGGGAACGGATGCTTGGAAGTGCGCGGATAGCCCAAAATTCATCAACCTGGCGTTTGATTTCGTCTGCAATCAGTCCTGCCCGACGTGCCGTAATGATGTTTTCGTGCCCGATGAGAACTATCAAAAGGACGTCGACAAAATCGTTGAGCGGATTCTCCCTTACATCAATAAGGCAGAGCATCTGTCTGCAAGTGGACATGGCGATCCCTTTGCATCGCCCTATATGATGAGAATGGAAGAAAATTGAGCATCTACAAAATTGCCACATCGAACTTATCGTGACAACAAACAGCTATACGCCAGCAATTTATGAGGCGATTAGCCGTCATGGCAATTTGGAAAAACTCAAAAAGAATGAATTGTTCATGCGGAAGCTGCGTGATGATGGCAAGTTGAACAAAATTTCAAATGCTATGGTCATTCAGGAACGTAACTTCCATGAGATTCCTGACTTTATCAAGACGAGTCTTGACACGTATGGATTTGACAACGTGATTTTGCGACCTGTTTACAATTGGGGCAACCTCACAGAAGAGGAATACTGGTTCAAAGATGTCCTGAACCCGCTCCATCCTTATCACGAGCAATACAAGAAAATCATCGAGCAGCCCATTGTGCGCGACAATCCGCGTGTCTACAATTTCGGTGGCGAGATGGATCACGAGCCGAAGCCGATGCCGGGCAAGAACACACCGGAGTATCAGAAGCTGGCAGGATATTTCGAGATGTTCAAAGCATGGCTGAAGCGGGATGACAACCGCCAGACATTCCGTGACTTCGTGCAGAAGTCCGGCGCGCAGAACGTGCTCATCTATGGCGCAGGCGATGTCGGCCAGGCCGTGGCTCGTATGCTGGCAGGCAATCCGCATTTTCATGGATATGTCGACCAGTTCCGCCAGGAATGTGAAGTCGGCGGCATTTCCCTCCATCCGCTCTACAGCGACGCCGTCCGCCAGGCCGACTTGGTCTTCGTGACGCCGGTGCATGTCTTCTGCGACATCGAGCGAGACCTGCGCGGCGCAGGCTGCCAGGGCCAGATTGTCTGCCTGACCGATGTCCTCACAGGAGCGTGCTGAGATGCGGCTGGGAATTATGCAGCCGTATTTCCTGCCGTATCTCGGTTACTATAGCCTGATGAAGCATGTGGACCGTTATATTTTCTTTGATACGGCGCAGTACATCTATCACGGCTGGGTCAACCGCAATCGCATCTTGAAGCAGGGCGGGACGGACTGGCAGTATATCCAGGTGCCGGTGAAGAAACACGCGCAGACGGATACCATCCAGGATGTCTTGATTGATAACGAAAAGCCGTGGCAAGAAAAAATCCTCGGCCAGCTCACACACTACAAGAAACGGGCACCGTTTTACCGGCCCGTCGTGGCGTTGCTGCGTGAGACTCTGTCGCAGGATTTTTTATCGATTGCCGACCTCGATGTCGCGATGGATTGCGCCGTCTGCAAGTATCTCGGCATCGACACGCCGATGGAGCGTTTCTCCGAGATGCATCTCGCCATCGACCCGCCGCAGTCGCCAGACGAATGGGCCCTGAACATTTGTCGTGCGCTGGGCGATGTCGATGAATACTGGAACGCTCCGGGGGGAGCTGCGTTCTTTGATGCCGACAAGTATCAGCGCGCGGGCATCCAGCTGCGCTTCCAGCAGATTTCGTTGCAACCCTATCATCAGATGGGAGCGGCATTTCAGCCGGGTCTGTCCATTCTCGACGTGATGATGTTCAATTCGCCAGAGAAGATTCGAGAGATGCTGGATGCGTATACGTTTGTTGGAGAAAAGTAAGCGGGGAGGTGAAAATCGTGCGGGAACTAGGCGGATATATCGAGTTCGAGCATTATCATGGCGCGATGCTGCATGAAGAGGGTGTGGCGCTGAACTGCGGCCGCAATGGGTTGGCGTATCTCATCGAGGCGAAAGGCATCCGGCGGATGGCCCTGCCGTATTTCAACTGCGATACGGTGGCGGCGGTCTGTCGGCGCATGGGCGTCACGATTCGCTATTATCACAGCGGCGCGGATTTCCTGCCAGAGGATGTCGTGCTGGAGCCGGGCGAGTGGCTGTACCTTGTCAATTATTATGGGCAGATCGGCAATCAGCAGATTGCCCGTTTGCAGGCGCACTATGGCCGTCTCATCGTGGACAATGCGCAGGCGTATTTCGCAGAGTC
Organism: uncultured Veillonellaceae bacterium; assembly: GCA_900318215.1. Lineage (GTDB taxonomy): Bacteria > Bacillota > Negativicutes > Selenomonadales > Selenomonadaceae > Selenomonas_C. The sequence continues at coordinate 10,292 of ONJV01000104.1, read as the reverse complement.
GGTTGATGGCGTCCCAACGATTTACACCTGCCGCAAATTTTTCGGTGTGGCGGACGGTGCGTTCGTGATGACGGACGCACGGCTCGGTCATGAACTGCCGCGAGACGAATCTTATCAGCGTATGGGCTTTCTTCTGGGGCGATTCGAGCGGACGGCATCAGAGTTTTACAAGGATTACGTGGCGAACAACACGTTTTTCGACAACGAGCCCGTCAAGCGCATGTCAAAGCTGACCACCAATCTGTTGCGCGGTCTCGACTATGACGCCATCCGGCGTCGTCGCGAAGAAAATTTTGCATACCTTGGCCAGCGCTTTCACAAGCAGAACGAACTGTCTCTCGTCTGCTCGCCCGGCCCGTTCATGTATCCGCTGCTCCTGCGCGGCGGCAGGGAACTGCGAAAGCAATTGCAAGCGCAAAAAATCTACATCCCGACACTGTGGCCGGATGTCTTCGACATCTGCCAGCCGGAGGACAGGGAGTACGACTGGGCCGCCAATATCCTGCCGCTGCCTGTCGATCAGAGATATGACGTGGAGGACATGAAGGGACTCATGGATGCGGTGGAAGAGGCTATGGAGTTGATCTCATGAGATATTCATCGTACGAAGAAGCAAATCGATTTGCAAAAGAATCGGAAGAGCTGATTCATCGGACAGAAGATATGATTCATGCGTATGAATCGCAAAATGATCATGTGTTTGATTCCGTGCGCCAGTATGAATCTCTGGACGATCTCGAAGAGAATCTCACAGAAGGTCAATTCAAAATCATGTTGTCGGGGTACCATTTCAGTTCTGTTTTTCAGCATCGTCCAGGAAAAAAACTTTATGTGATTTTGTCTGAGGCGATGGGACTTCGTGAATGGATTTCGGAAACACAGATGAAACCGAGATATTCGCGATGGAGCTATGCTTCTGTGCTGGATGGCTCTTTGCTCAATATTGAAGATCCAATGTATTGGAAATACCCAGGAATCATTGTGAGCTGGTTTTATGGAACCAAGGATTTCTGTTTGATTGATCTCGTGAATGATTTGGTGCGAGCTGTGTGTCGTCATCTTTCCATCTCGACACAGGATGTGATTTTTTATTCGGGAAGTGCTGGTGGAAGTGCGGGAATCTTTGCAGCGAGTCGTTTGCAAGGCTCTTTGGGCATGGGAATCAACCCGCAACTGATACTGTCACATTTTCATTGTGCAGATGATTTTTGCAAACGCACAGGCATTGATCTCAGGGAGCCGGATGCATTTCATCGAAATGACCTCATCAAAGTAATCAAGAACAGCCCTTCGAAATTTGTCATTCTTTACAATATTGCAAGCAGAGTGCATGATGTTCAACGACAGGACACATATTTTGCGGACGAAATGGGCATGGAGCTCTCGTATGGCCTTTCCAAGAAAGGGAATGTTCTTTTGTGGGGCTATTATGCTCGTAATGGAATTGTGGAAGAACATGGCGTGCAAGAGGCGAAAGAATTAGTTCCTTATATCCTATCCATCGGCCAGAAATTTGAAGAAGGATGCTTGACAGAACAAGATGCGCGTGATGTGTTGGTTTTCAATCATATTTGGCGTTGGGCATTTGCAAAGGATCAATGTATCCAATCGCTCAATGCGACATTGGAAGCAGAACGGCAAGCAGCACAAGAAGCAGCACAAGCGGGTATTCAGCGTCAGGAGAGAGAGAAGCAAGTTTGGAAGCGATGCCTGCAGCTGGCACTCAACGGAGCATCCTTCCTGACAGATACAAAATTCAAAGATGAACTTTCCATCGGCGTACCGTTTCTTTATGCATGCATACAAGTTCTTTCCATTTGCCGTCCTCAGCAACTTCTGGAGTTTGGCCACCATCATGTTTACGATTGGGATTATGAACGCGTCACGCAGCTATTAGCATCGTGGCAGTTGAGACTCCATCATACGGATATTTTTGGGTCAGATCCCGTAGAGGTTCGACGCAAAGGCAATTCGGCGATTGTCTATCCGGCATTTCAACAAGAATGGCAAAAACATCCGGACATGCAATATGATTGCATCCTTTTGAAACGGTCAATTGTCCGCGGGGGGGCTCCTTCGATGGATATTATGCCGTACCTGCCTAGCCTGCTCTCGGAGGACTTCGTTATTCTTGTCGATTGTGCCGGAGAAGCGTGTGAGCGCATGATGATCGAGGATATTGGAAAGGTACTGGAAGCAAATGGCGTTGCTTATCAGATGATTCCTCTCTTGGATAGTGCGCAGGATACATGCGTCATTGTGTCAGGTGGTTGGGCGGAATTGGTAGAAGCAATGCTTTGAGGAGTTGAAGCTATGAGATATGGATCATGGCAGGAAGCTGATTGCCGCTTTGCAGCAGAAGCGGATGCATTGGAGCAGCGTGCGAAGGATACGATTCATACTTTGGCATCGCGTAACGACCATATCCTCGACACGACGCGCTGGTATACCTCTCTGGAAGACATCGAACAGAATCTGGAAGAAGGCAGGTTTGAAATCATGCTTTCCGGCTGGCATTTCAGTTCGGTCTTCCAGCATCGGCTGGGAAAGAAGCTCTATGTGTTCTTATCGGATGCCTTCCAGCGCGTATGGCTTTCGGAAACGGAGATGCAACCACTTTTTCGACGGTGGAGCTACGCCTCTGTCTTAGATGGTTCGTTGCTCCATATCGAGGATCCGATGTATTGGAAATACCCTGGAATCCTTACCAGCTGGTTCTATGGAACAGAAGATTTTTGCCTGATCGATCTTGTGAATGATTTGGTGCGAACAGTGTGCCGTCACCTTTCGATTTCGACACAGGACGTGATTTTTTATTCGGGAAGTGCTGGTGGATATGCAGGGCTGTTGGCGGCGAGCCGTCTGCCTGGATCATTGGGCATGGCTATCAATCCGCAGCTGCTGTTGTCGCATTTTTCATATGCTGAATCGTTTTCCAAAATCACAGGAATTGATCTCCGGAAAGAGGACAAGTATCGTCGAAACAATCTTGCACTGGTCATGAAAGAAAGCCAATCGAAATTTGTCATCCTGTACAATATTGCAAGCAAAGTCGAAGACGTCCGGCGGCAAGATGCATACTTTGCAGAAGAAATGGGCATGGAGCTTTCTTACGGTCTGTCGTGGAAAGAAAATGTCTTGCTATGGGGATACTATGCGCACTATGGAACCATAGACGAACATGGTGTGCAGGATTTGAAAGAACTGATTCCTTATATCATGTCCATAGGACAGAAATTTGCAGAGGGACGGCTGACGGAGCAAGACGCACACGAGGTGCAATTTTTCAATCAGATTTGGTATCAATTCTTTTCGAAAAATGAGCAGATTGATGCTCTGGCAAAGCAAATGGAAGCAGAACGACAATCTTCGCAAGTAGCTATTCAAAATCAGTCACGGGCGCAGATGGAGAAGCAGAAGCATTTGTGGAAGCGATGCCTGTATCTGGCACTCAACGGGGTAACATTTTTGACGGATGCAAGACTCAGGGACGAGCTGGCTGTCGGCGTACCATTTCTTTATGCATGCATACAAGTTCTTTCCATTTGCCGTCCTCAACAAATTCTGGAGTTTGGCTTTGATGAGGGGACGAAAATTGTTGCGCAGTATGCAGAACATGAGAAATGTCACCATCATGTTTACGATTGGGATTATGAACGCGTCACGCAGCTGTTGGCATCGTGGCAACTGAGACTCCGTCATACAGATATTTTCGGGTCGGATCCCGTAGAGGTTCATCGCGCAGGCAATTCGGCGATTGTCTATCCAGCTTTTCAACAGAAATGGCAGAAACATCCAGACCTACGATATGATTGCATCCTCTTGAAACGGTCGATTGTACGGGGGGGGGAGGCACGCCCTCTATGGACATCATGCCGTATCTGCCCGGATTGCTCGCAGAGGACTTCGTCATTCTTGTCGATTGTGCAGGAGAGCCGTGTGAGAGCATGATGATTGAGGACATCGGAAAGATTCTGGAAGCACATGACGTTGCTTATCAGATGTTCCCGCTTTCGGATGGCGTACAGGATGCATGCGTCATTGTGTCAAGCGGATGGGCAGAAGCAGTACAAGCAGAACTCTAAGATATGGAGTGTTCATGAAGTATACGTATGAGTTCAAACGCCAGGTCGTTGAGGATTATCTGACAGGGGGTGGCGGCGTGCTGTTTCTCGCGAAGAAGTACGGCATCCCCGGCAAGTCGCTCGTCCACCAGTGGATCAAGGCGTACCGCGAGTTTGGCGAGGACGGGCTGAAGGCGTCGTGGACGAAGGAGGTCTACGATGCGGAGTTCAAGGAAAAAGCGGTGAAGCTGTATCTTGCGGGGCTCGATTCGTACGAGGAGGTCGCCGCACAGCTGCATATCAAGACGCCTGCGACGCTGAACCGCTGGGTGCAGGAGTATGAGGAGCATGGCGTCGATGCGTGGGCGCCGAAGAAGCGCGGACGGCCGCGGAAGCGGCCATGACGGGAGGAAAAGATTGCAGGGAGGCTTCGTTCGCGATAAAATAGAAGAAAAACGAAGGGAGTCATGGAGATGGACAATCTTGCATATAAGGAACCGCCGCGCGTGGAGCGCATCGAGGGGAAGACGTATCTCATGTCGCCGAGGCCGAGGGTCAATCACAATCAGGTCAGTTTTCGGATTGCGTATATTTTTGCCAGATATCTTGAAGGGAAGACGTGTGTTCCCTTCGCAGATGGCACGGATGTCCATCTGGATGCAGAAAATACATACATCCCCGATGCGATGATTGTCTGTGATCCTTCCATCATCCATGAGGATGGCATCTATGGTGCGCCAGATCTCGTCGTCGAGGTCTTGTCGCCCTCGACGATGCAGAATGACCGTGGGCCGAAGATGCGCCATTATGCGGCTGCGGGGGTCAAGGAATACTGGATTGTTTCGCCGCTCGGTCGTTCGGTCGAAGTCTATTATAATGAAGATGGCATTTTCCAGCTCGATGCTGCTTATACGGATTATTCCGATTGGGATCTGGAACGCATGGATGACGAGGAACGCAAGGCCATTCGCCAGGAGATTCCTGTTTCGCTTTATGATGATTTCTTCGTGAACGTCAAAGAGGTATTCAAAGACATCGTGGCGAGATGATGGCATGCGCGATTTTTTACGAAAAAGGCTTGCATCTTTCCAGATTTTATGATAGGATAGCAACCAATAAAACAACTTTACATCTGAAATGCGTTGAAGAGGAATAGTAGACCGCGTGGAATGGATAGAGAGCATCCGGTTGGTGGAAGGATGCGATGATGCGCGGACGGAACTCGCCTCGAAGCAGCCCGCTGAACGTCTTGATGGATGGACGAGTAGGCGGCGCCGGAAAGCTCCCCGTTAGCGAAGAGCAGGATATGGATGTATCCGGATGAGGCGTTTCTCGCGAGAGGGACGCGAAGTAGAGTGGTAACACGAAGGCAGAGCCTTTCGTCTCTTTGAGGAGATGAAAGGCTTTTTTAGTTGGGAGGAAAAGACGAATGAAGAATTATCAGAAGTACAGCAAGGGTTATTTCATGCCGCCGACAATCGATACGGAGTGGATGAAGAAGGATGCGCCGGATCATGCACCCATCTGGTGCAGCGTCGATATGCGCGACGGCAACCAGGCGCTCGTCATCCCGATGAGCCTCGATCAGAAGCTCGAGTTCTACAAGATGCTCCTGAAGGTCGGGTTCAAGGAAATCGAGGTCGGCTTCCCCGCGGCTTCTGACACGGAGTATGAGTTCCTGCGCCGCCTCGTTGAGGACGACCTGATTCCCGATGATGTGACGGTGCAGGTGCTGACGCAGGCGCGCGAGCACATCATCCGCAAGACGTTCGAGGCGCTGAAAGGCGTCAAGAATGCCATCGTCCATGTCTACAATTCGACGTCGGTCGCGCAGCGCGAGCAGGTCTTCCGCAAGTCGAAAGAGGAAATCAAGCAGATGGCCGTCGATGGCGCGAAGCTTCTCAAGGAGCTCACGGAAGAAGCGGGTGCGAACTACCGCTTCGAGTATTCGCCAGAGAGCTTCACGGGCACGGAGCCGGAGTATGCGCTCGAGGTCTGCAACGCCGTGCTCGATGTCTGGCAGCCGACGCCCGACCACAAGGCCATCATCAACCTGCCCGCGACGGTCGAGATGAGCATGCCGCATGTTTTCGGCATGCAGATTGCCTATATGAACCAGAACCTCAAGTATCGTGACGGCGTCGTGCTGTCGCTTCATCCGCACAACGATCGCGGCTGCGGCGTGGCTGATACGGAGATGGGGCTCCTCGCTGGTGCAGACCGTGTCGAGGGCACGCTGTTCGGCAACGGCGAGCGCACGGGCAACGTCGATCTCGTGACGGTCGGCATGAACATGTTCGCGCTCGGCATCGACCCGCAGCTCGATTTCTCGAACATGCCGGAGCTCGTCGAGACGTATGAGACGCTGACGGGCATGGAGGTCGGCCCGCGCCAGCCGTACGCCGGCCAGCTCGTCTTCGCAGCGTTCTCTGGCTCGCATCAGGATGCCATCGCGAAGGGCATGAAGTGGAAGGACGAGAAGAATCCCGATAAGTGGACGTTGCCGTATCTCTACATCGATCCGAAGGATGTCGGCCGCGAGTACGACGGCGACGTCATCCGCATCAACAGCCAGTCCGGCAAGGGCGGCGTCGGCTTCATCATGGAGAAGAAGTACGGCATCGACATGCCGAAGAAGATGCGCGAGGACTTCGGCTACTGCGTCAAAGGCGTGTCCGACCACAAGCACAAGGAGCTCATGCCGGACGAAATCTACAAGATCTTCCAGGACGAGTACGTCAACATCGAGACGCCGTACAAGCTCATCGACTTCCTGCTTAAAAAGGAGCCGGATGGCACGCGCAGCGGCACGGTCGAAGTCGAAATCGATGGCAAGCATGAGACGTTTGACGCACGCGGCAACGGCCGCCTCGACGCGGTCTCGTATGCCATTCAGAGGGAGCTTGGCGTCACGTACAAAGACCTCACGTACAGCGAGCATGCGCTCGAGCTCGGCCAGTCGAGCCGCGCGATGGCCTACATCGGTATCACGGGCACGGATGGCAAGATCACCTGGGGCGCGGGCATGGACACGGACATCATCACGGCGTCCATCCAGGCGCTGTTCAGCGCCGTCAACCGCATGAAGGCGGGCAAGTAATGCGCGCGGTCGTCACGCGCGTCAAGAGCGCATCCGTCACGATCGAGGGCAAGGTACACGGCGAGATCGGGCAGGGCTATCTCGTGCTGCTCGGCGTTGGCCCTGAGGACACGGAGGCCATTGCGGAAAAGCTCGCGGAAAAGATCGTGCACCTGCGCGTCTTCGAGGACGAGCAGGGGCGCATGAATCGCGACATCGCAGCCGTCGGCGGCAGCATCCTCGTCGTCTCGCAGTTCACGCTCTACGCGGATCTTTCGAGCCGTCGTCCGGGCTTTTCCCATGCGGCAAAGCCGGAGCTTGCAAAGCCGCTCTACGAGTATTTCCTCGCGTGTCTCGGCGACCTCGGCTTCCCGCCGGAGCACGGCGAGTTCGGCGCCGACATGCAGGTAGCGTCCGTCAACGATGGGCCGGTGACGCTGCTTTACGAACTCTGAGCCTTCCCCTTCGGGGAAGGGGGACCGCGTCAGCGGTGGAAAGGGTGTCGAAGGCAGAGCATAACTTCATAGATAAAAATGGAGTCGAAGGGATTTGTGCCTTCGGCTCCATTTTTTGTATATGTTGCGTTGTACCTTCGACACCCTCTTCGTCGCGCTGCGCGCGCCACCTCTCCCGGAGGGAGAGGCTTTTGGGAATTTTGTTTACAGAGTTACAAAAAATTCTCATGCAAATTTTTCACTCCAGAGCAGTCCACGGAAAAACAGAAAAATTTTTTCAAGAAAAAGAAAAATCATGTAGGAATTCTGCCCCACGGTGTCGAAACAATAGGTAGTACGAGAGAGATGCGGCACATATCATGCATCAAAAGCATCCATTCTATATCTTTTGAGTAGAGAAAAGTGAGGGAGTATCATGGATCGTGGGAAAATTCCGCTAGCAAGGCTCTATCGCCGTCTGTTTTCGAGGTTCTGGCCCGAGAGGCTCAAAGCCTACGATATGATTGCAGACGAGCTCGAGCAGCGCGGATGCCGTCTCTTCAAGATCAAGCAGCTCATGCCGCATGAAATCGACGCGAAGCTCCTGACCGGCCAGATCGTCTCCATCTATATGAAGCGTTTGCAGAGCGCACAGCCGCTCCGGCTCTCGGAGTTCATCGCCGAGCTTGAGAAGCTCTACGCATTCCTCCTGCAGCCGCTCCGCTGCGAAAAGAGCCGTGGTCACCGGCTCGTCAAGCGGCTGCTGCTCGGCATCTATGACGAAGACGACACGGCGGCGCGGCAGCAGATCGAAGCGTTCTTTCAGAAGAAGCCGCGTGCGGAGCTCTCCGTCCTCGAGAACATGTTCCGCTGCTATGGCGCAGCGATGTGGGAAGTGCGCGAACGAGCCGTCCGCGTGCGGGGGACAGATATCGCAGGAGAAATCGCGGAAGAACAAGCGGCTGAAGTCCATGGCATCGCCTGAAAACCATCCTGTCACCCTGTAACATGACTTTTCTGGATTCTGTATACACAGTGGGAAAAGTGTTGTATGATGGAATCAACAAAGGGAGCAGCGAAGCAGGGCGCTCCCAGAAAAAAGAAGGAGGACGAGCAAGATGTTTGCATGGATAGAGGTGACGCGCGAGGAGCGCGGAAAGAAAGAGATTAGTTACAGCCTGGGTCATGACCTGGCACTCGACGGAAAGATCGCGTACGACAGCCGCACGGGCAAGATCGAGCTCGTCAAGCTCTCAGACGGCGCAAGCCCGCAGGCGACGCGCGACTTCATGGACGCGCTGAAGGAGCGCCTCGCAAACGAGCCGTGGGGCTCCGGCCAGGCCATCTGCGTGTCGTACGAGCGCGCAGGCGAAGACAAGAGCCTCTTCCATCGCTGGCAGATGGACAAGCAGGGCTCGTTCATGCGTTTTGGTTGATGTTTGAATCGGCGAGAGGTGCCGCACATTTGTGCGGCGCCTCTCTTTTTCTTTATCAAAATAGCCTCCTTTTATATCTCATGTTTATTAATAATTGGAATTTATCTGAAAAATGCGATACAATAACCATGTGAAGAAAAGAACGTAACGAAATGAGTTCTGAGGGGGACATTTCGATGGAAAAGAAACATGCAGAAATCGTCATCGTTGGTGCCGGCATCGGCGGCGTGCGCGCCGCGCAGGAGCTCGCGGGGAAGAAAGGCGTGCATGTGACGCTGATTGACCGCAACAACTACCAGCTGTTCCCGCCGCTTCTTTACCAGGTTTCGACGGCGACGCTCGCGACGGGCGAGATTGCGTATCCGGTGCGCGATTTCTTCCGCCATGCGGACAATGTCGATTTCCGCCTCGGCGATGTCACGGGCTTTGACACGGAGAAGAAGATCGTGCAGACGAACCACGGCGATGTCGCGTATGACGAGCTCGTCATCGCGACGGGATCGACGACGAACTTCTTCGGCAATGCGAATGTCGCGAAGCATGCATTCCCGATGAAGACGATGCAGGAGGCGCTCGCCATCCGCAACCAGCTGATCAGCTGCCTCGAACTCGCCGACCAGGAAAAGGATCCCGCGCGCCGCAAGGAACTGCTGACGTTCGTTTGCGTCGGCGGCGGCCCGACGGGTGTCGAGGAAGCGGGCGCCATCTCGGAGCTCATCTACAAGTCGATGCGCAGCGGCTACCATCACCTCGATTTCTCGGAAGTGGACATCAAGCTGCTCGAAGGCTCGCCGCGCCTGCTCGCGATGATGCCGGAGAGGCTCAGCGCCGAGACGGCAGACCTCCTGCGCAAGAAGAAGGTCGATGTGCGCCTCGAGACGATGGTCACGGACTACGACGGCCATACGCTGACGCTGAAGGGCGGCGAGACGCTGAAGATACCGGTTTTTAGTTGCTAGTGGTAAGTTGCTCGTACGGGATTATTTGAAGATGACTTTCGCTGCTGGGGGTCTTGGAGTTTAGGAGGTGACGCCCAGCTGGTGGAACGGCTCCCTGTTCAAGAACCTCTCCGCCGACCACTTGCCCGTGCTTGTTGAGTTTGAACTGCGTTGACGTGCGCGCCGCCATCAACATTGGATCGCATTGCTAATCATTTGCGTCTATGGTCGCCTCGGCGAGGCGTCCCTACCATTTTAGCGGATGTTATATAGTTTCTGCACGATTTGCGGATGTGCCGATTACCATTTGGGCTGAATTTGAGTTATTTGGCTTGATTTTT
>ONJV01000084.1 GCA_900318215.1 uncultured Veillonellaceae bacterium | reverse complement strand
GCTCCGGCTCCTCTTCCAGGATCCGCAGCGTGTCATTCTTGAATTTCTTTACGATACGTTTCGCGAGCGCCTCGCCGATCCCCTTGACAGCGCCGGAGGACAGGTAGCGCAGCACGCTTTCCCTGTCCTCCGGTGTTTTCGCCTCGTATGATTCGACCTGCAGCTGCTCGCCGTACACCGGATGGACCTTCATGACGCCTTCTGCCTGGATGTACTCCCCTTCCTCGATCACGGGGAAGGTCCCTACCAGGACGAACTCCTCCCCGCCGCCCGAGACGCTCAGGATGGAGTAGCCGTTCTCCTCATTCCGGTATTTGATCTTTTCGACGTAGCCGTCGAGCCGCCCGTTGTCCACGATCTTCTCGGTGATATACTTTCCAATGTTGCTCGAGAGGATGTCGAGCATCTCATCTTTCGTGCGCTTTGTCCGGCGTTCGGCCAATGTGCCATTTGCCTGGATGTACGCAAAGTGCTTCTCGATGTCAGCGATGAGCTCCTTGACACCGATGTTCTGGTTCGCGATGACCTTGTCAACGGGCGGGCGCCAGTAGCCGAGCGGAGTGTTCCCCGCGGCCGCGCTGCCGCCGACAGCCATGTGGTGGAACTGGTCCGCGAGCGCCTTCTGGGTGCTGTTTGTCTGGACCGGCCCGTGGTCATCGAGATCGAGCATCATGTTGATCTCGCGCACGAGCTTGTCCGCTCCATCATGGTCTGCCTTGTTAACGCAGAAGACATCGCCAATCTCGAGGATGCCGGCCTTGATGGCCTGAATGTCATCGCCCATGCCGGGGATGAGCACGACCATCGTGGTGTCGGCTGCCTTGACGATGTCGACTTCGGACTGGCCGACGCCGACGGTTTCGACGAAAATGACATCTTTTCCGAAGGCATCCATCGCCTTGACCGCATCGGCCGTCTTGTGCGAAAGTCCGCCAAGGCTGCCGCGCGTGCCCATGCTGCGGATGAAGACGCCTTCATCGAGCGTGAGGCCGTTCATGCGGATGCGGTCGCCGAGGATGGCGCCTCCCGTAAACGGGCTCGTCGGATCGACGGCGATGATGCCGACGGTCTTCCCCTGATTACGGTACTCGCGCGCGAGTTTGTCTGTGAGCGTGCTCTTGCCGGCTCCCGGAGGCCCGGTGACACCGAGAACGAACGCATGGCCCGTGCGTGGATAAAGCTTCTTCATGATCTCGGTCGCTTCATCATACTCGTTCTCGATGGCGGTAATGGCGCGGGAGAGGGCCAGGCGGTTGCCTTTGAGCACTTCTTCTGCAATATCCAAGTGTCGCCCTCCTTAGAAGATGTTATTTCGTTGATTTCGCTTGTCTGAAATCAGAGCTTCACATGCTCCTTGATGAACTTGACGACGTCCGTGGTCGGCGTGCCCGGCGTGAAGACTTCGGCAATGCCGGCTTCCTTGAGGGCAGGGATATCGGAGTCAGGGATGACACCGCCGCCGATGATCAGGACATCGTCCATGCCCTTCTCACGGACGAGGTTGACGACTTTCGGAAACAGGTGGCCATGAGCACCGGAGAGGATGCTCATCGCGACAACATTGACATCTTCCTGCAGAGCTGCTTCTGCGATCTGCTCCGGCGTCTGGCGGAGGCCCGTGTAAATGACCTCGAAGCCTGCGTCGCGCAGAGCGCGCGCAACGACTTTCGCGCCGCGATCATGACCATCGAGACCCGGCTTTGCAACTAATACTCTGATCTTCTTCTCCATTTTGTATGTCCCTCCACAAAAATTACAGGTTCACGTGTGCCTCATACTCGCCAAAGACTTCGCGCATGACGCCGCAGATTTCGCCGAGCGTTGCATACGTCTTGACGGCCGCGAGGATATGCGGCATGAGGTTCTCGTTCTCGTCCTGGCAGGCTGCCTTGAGGTCTTTGAGTGCGGCCTCGACGGCGGCGTTGTCGCGTTTTGCCTTCATCTCATGCAGCTTGGCGACCTGGCGCTTGCCGACAGCCTCGTCGACCTTCAGGAGGTCTTTCGGCGGCTCCTCGTTTTCCATCTGGAACTTGTTGACGCCGACGATGACACGGGCACCAGACTCGACATCCATCTGCCACTTGTAAGCGGAATCCTGGATTTCCTTCTGGATGTAGCCTTTTTCGATGGCTGCGACAGCGCCGCCCATCTCGTCGATCTTGTGGATGTAGTCCCAGGCCTCAGCCTCGAGCTTGTTCGTCATGGCCTCGACATAGTAGGAGCCGGCGAGCGGATCGATGACATCAGCAAGGCCGCTCTCATAAGCGACAATCTGCTGCGTGCGGAGTGCGATCGTGACGGATTCCTGCGTCGGGAGGGCAAGAGCCTCGTCGCGGGAGTTCGTGTGGAGGGACTGCGTGCCGCCCATGACAGCTGCTGCCGTCTGGAGTGCGACGCGCACGATGTTGTTGTTCGGCTGCTGTGCCGTCAGCATGGAGCCTGCCGTCTGCGTATGGAAACGGAGCTTCATGGACTTGTCCTTCTCAGCGTGGAAGCGCTCTTTCATGACCTTCGCCCAGATGCGGCGGGATGCGCGGAACTTCGCAACCTCTTCGAGGACATTGTTGTGAGCGTTCCAGAAGAACGAGAGACGGCCAGCGAAATCATCGATATGCAGGCCAGCCTTGATGGCTGCCTCGCAGTATGCGATGCCGTCCGCGATCGTGAATGCGATTTCCTGTGCTGCCGTGGAACCAGCCTCGCGGATATGGTAGCCGGAGATGGAGATCGTGTTCCACTTCGGGACGTTCTTCGAGCAATACTCGAAGATGTTCGTGATGAGGCGCATGGACGGACGCGGCGGGAAGATGTACGTGCCGCGTGCTGCATACTCCTTGAGGATATCATTCTGGATCGTGCCGCGGAGCTGGTCTGCAGAGACGCCCTGCTTCTCTGCCACTGCGATGTACATCGCGAGCAGGACGGAAGCCGGGGCATTGATCGTCATGGACGTGGAGACCTTGCCGAGGTCGATCTTGTCAAAGAGGACTTCCATGTCAGCGAGCGAGTCGATTGCGACGCCGACCTTGCCGACTTCGCCTTCGGAAATCGGATCATCGGAATCATAACCAATCTGCGTCGGCAGATCGAACGCACACGAAAGGCCCGTCGCACCGTTTTCAATCAGCATGCGATAGCGCTTGTTCGACTCCTCTGCCGTGGAGAAGCCTGCGTACATGCGCATCGTCCAGAAGCGGCCGCGATACATCGTCGGCTGGACGCCGCGCGTGTACGGGTAGACGCCCGGGAAGCTGATCTCGTCTGCGTAATCCGTATCCTTGATGTCGAGCGGCGTGTAGAGGCGCTGCTCCGGCAGGTGGTCACGCTCCGGGAAACGTGCGATGGCTTTTTCTACGCTCGCCTGATATTTTGCGAGCTCTGCCTGGATTTTCTCGTGTTCCGTGCTCATATTGAGTTTTCCTCCTGGTTCAGTTCAGTTCTAGTTCTATATCTCTTTCAAGGGAAGAACCCTTGCACCTGGCTTATTTCTGCATCGTGCCAGTCTTGAGGAAGCGCTCATGGAACGAGAACGCCTCTTCGAGGATGTGCGGCGTATTTGCATGCTTCGTCGCTTCGTCGGCGCGATGGAAATAGTCGAGCAGCATCGGACGATAGTCAGGATGCGCGCAGTTGTTGATGATTTCGAGTGCGCGCTCATGCGGCGTCTTGCCGCGCAGATCCGCGATGCCCTGCTCCGTGATGATGATGTCGACATCGTGCTCCGTATGGTCGATGTGCGAGCAGAACGGAACGACAGACGAAATCTTGCCATCTTTTGCCGTGGACGGCGTGTAGAAGATCGTGAGGTAGGCGTTGCGTGCGAAGTCGCCGCTGCCGCCGATGCCGTTCATCATCTTCGTGCCCGTGATGTGCGTCGAGTTAACGTTGCCGTAGATATCGCACTCGATGGCCGTGTTCATGGCGATGACGCCGAGGCGGCGGACAACCTCCGGGTTGTTCGAAATCTCTTCCGGACGGATCAGCAGGTACTTCTTGTACTTCTGGACATCCGCGTAGAAGCGCTTCAGGCCTTCCGGCGACGGGGAGAACGCCGTGCCCGATGCAAAGCTCAGCTTGCCTGCATCGATGAGGTCGAGCATGCCATCCTGGATGACTTCCGTGTAGACCGTGAGGTCTTTGAGGTCGGAATCGACGAAGCCCGCCATGACAGCATTCGCGACATTGCCGACGCCCGACTGCAGCGGCAGCAGGTTCTTCGGCATGCGGCCGGCTTTGATTTCGTCATCGAGGAACTTGAGCGTGAACTCGCTCATCTTCTTCGAATTCTCGTCAATCGGGCGCAGGGAACGCGTGTGATCCGGGATGTCGCACGGAACGATGTAGAGGATCTTGTCCGGCGTGCACGGGATGTACGGCGTGCCGATGCGGTCGCTGGCCTTCACGATGGGGATGGGCAGGCGGTTTGGCGGATCGAGCGGGACGTAGACATCATGCATGCCTTCGAGGTCGAGCGGCTGGCTCGTGTTGACCTCGACGATGACTTTGTCCGCCTGCTGTACGAACGATGCGGCGTTGCCGAGCGACGTCGTCGGAATCAGGTTGCCGTCTTCGTCGATGGCGCAAGCCTCGACAACTGCGATATCGATTTTGCCGAGATAGCCATAGCGTGCGAGCTGTGCCGACTCGGAAAGATGCAGGTCGAGGTAGTTGACGCTGCCGTCATTGATTTCGGAGCGCAGCGCCTTGTCCGTCTGATACGGCAGGCGCGTCTTGATGCCGTGGACTTCGGCGAGCGCCGTGTCGAGCTCGGGGCCGACCGAAGCACCCGTCCAGAGGTTGATTGTGAACGGATCCTTCTTCATGCGTTCGGCAAGCGCGAGCGGAACAGCTTTCGGGTATGCCGAGCTCGTGAAACCGCTCATGGCGACATTCATGCCGGGCTTGAAGAAAGCAGCAGCTTCCTCTGCAGAAACAATCTTGCTCTGCAGGCCCTTGTTGCGAACGCGGTCGAGAATATCAATCATCAGAAATCCCCCTTGTTCATACGCACGGGAAGCTATAACCAAAATAAATAGTTGCTATATGCTATAATTATGGTTTATGCTACTCCCATGCCTCATTTATATCCCAATCAATAGAATATCACATACAGAAAAAGCCGTCAAGATTGCTCCGACGGCTTTTTGTCATATTTTCTCTTATTTTTACGTCAATTTTTTCAAATTTGCCCGTTGACGAGCGAGTCTGCACGCCTTACATGCGCGTGATGTGGTACGAGAGGCGCGAGAGGCCGATAGAAAGGTCCTCGTTGACGATGTGCATCGACTCGGGCACCTGCATCTTGATTGGCGCGAAGTTCCAGATTCCCTTGACACCGGCCGCGACGAGCTTGTCGGCCACGTCCTGCGCGAATGCAGCCGGTACGGCGATGATGCCGATGTGGACGCCGCGCTCGCGCACGATGCGAGAGAGGTCGTCGATGGCCTCGACCTTGACATGGTTCTGCACCGTGCCGATGACCTTCGGGTCCTGGTCGAACAGCGCGACAAGGTTGAAGCCGAGCGTCACGAAGTTCTGATAGTTCGCGAGCGCCGCGCCGAGGTGGCCGATGCCGACAATCGCGATGTTCCAGTGGTGGTCGAGCCCGAGAATCGAGCCGACGTTGCGCTTGAGCTCGTTGACGTAGTAGCCGACGCCCTTCTTGCCGAACTGGCCGAAGGACGCCAGGTCTTTCCGTATCTGCTCGGGCGTGATGCCGAGTCTGCGGCCGAGTTCTTCCGATGAGATGACATCGATGCCCTCGTCCTGTGCGAGCCGGAGCGTGCGGAAATAGAGCGGCAGGCGGTCGATCGTCGCTTTTGAGATGCCGCCGCGCTTCTGTTCTGCCATCAATTCTCCCCCTTTCCTTCTGCGCGCTCTCCTGCCGTTTCCTGCTTCGCCATCAGCGAGAGCGCAGCCGCGAGAGCCGAAAGCATCCAGAGCAGCATCGACGACGGGATGTTGAAGAGCAGGTCGTCCGTCAGGCCGTTCAAGGCGACCGTGACGAGCGCGAGCCCGATGCCGAGCGAGAGGCCGGCCGCAAGGCGGCGGCTGTCCCACGACATCATTTCAGAAATCCCGTCACCGAGCGTCCAATGATGCTCTTCCTTCGGCGCCAGGCTGTCCTGCACGGACTGCAGTTCCTGGTCGACGGCCTCGTCTTCCGAGAGATCCGTCGCCTTCGGCGTGCGGCTAGCCGCCTCCTCTGCCGCGATTTCCTCCGGCGTCTTGAAATGCGTACGGAATGACGTCCACATCGTGCCAAAGAAATACCAGAAGAACGCGAGCGCGCCGACGATGCCGATTTCGGCCATGTAGTTGAGGTACATGTTGTGCGCGTGGACGATGACGATTTCCTTGCCCGCCGCGCCCTGCATGTAGAAGTCGTAGAGCGGATAGACCATCCAATACGCACCCCAGCCGATACCGAAGAACGGATGGTCCTCAATCATCGCAATCGTGCTCTCCCAGAACGCGAAGCGCATCTCCGTCGACGTATCGACCGTCGTGAATACGGACGTGATGCGGCCGAGGAGCGCCGGGTCGGCTGCGAAGATGCCGCAGACGACGACGATGCAGGCCACGAGCACGCGCCAGTCGCGCAGGATGCCATAGAGCACGAAGACGACGGCAATCGCGAGGCACGCACCGCGCGCATACGTCATGGCGAGGCAGGACGCGAGTGCGACCATCGCGAGCGCGAGCGCGATGCGCTGGCCGCGCGCCTTCATCTTCACAAAGAGGCCGAGCGAAAGCGCGATGGCGATGTCAAGATAGCCCGCGAGGATGTTCGGATTCTCCCATGTCGAGAAGACGCGCTTCTTGAGCTCGGGAAACGCGTTGCCATCCACCCACTTCATCGCGCTCGTGTCGATGCCGAATGCGAACTGGTACCAGCCGTAGAGCACGACACAGAGCGCCGAGAGCGCAAGGGCGCCGAGAAGATCTTTGAAATCCTGCGCCGTGCGCACGTTCTGCCCGATGAAGAAATACATGAGCAGGTAGACGCCGACGAGGTTGTAGTAGTTGTAAAAGCTGAACGCCGGGTCGGGCGAGCCCGCGACAGACACGAGGCCGAGCACGGCAAAGATTACGACGGGAATATCGAACGGCAGACGGCGGAATTTCATCTCGCGATCGACGCGGAGCTTCCAGAGCGTCAAGAGCGCCCCGAGCACGACGACGACGGTCGCTGCGCCCGGCGAGAGTGCGAGCGTGAAGCCTTCGAGCACGAGCGCGATGCGGATGAGCCGGTTCAGCTGCCGCGTGCGGCGCTTCTTGCGGAGGTCGTCGAGAACGGCGTCGGCATGTTCGTCCTGCTCAGCTGGCATGGCGCTGCCTCCCTTCCGATGGCCCTGACGGCCCCGACTGCTCTGGAAGCTCTGCCTTTCCGAGCAGCACCTGCCGCAGGCCGCCGATCAGATAGAGCGACCCCGCGCAGACGAGCAGCCGCCGCCCGCCCGCGAGCTCCATCGCGCGCGCGAGCGCTGCGCGGTTGTCCTCGTAGTATTCAACGGTCTTTGCAAAGGCACGCGCCTTTTCCGCGAGCACAGGCGCCTTTTCCGGGAAACGCGAGGCGTACCTCACGAAGAGCGCCCCCGTGACGACGCCGACCGCCGCGTCGACGAGGTCTCTCGCATAGAGATCGAGATAAGCCTTGCCGCCGGGATTCTCCTTCACGGTGATGCAGAGCCTTCCGTCCTCAGTGTCCTTCGGTGATGATGAGATGGAATAAGACCTGGAGACAAGGCTGTCTCCTATCTTGAGCTTTACGGACACGTACTGTCCTGCCCTAAACCAGGCGACACTTGTCCCGTCTGCTTTCCTCAGCACAAGGGTCCTTGCCCCCGAATCAGGATGCTCTATTATTCCTAATACGGTCATATGCTGCGTATTAGGATGCAGTTTTCTTGCGTTTTCGTTTATCGGGAAGCTTGTATTGATGTCACTGTCAGGTGCTGACTCAATCGCCTTGTCACGCCTTAGCGGCAGGTTCTTGAAGGACAGCATGTCCTTGAGCTTGAAATTGCTGATCTTTATCTTGAGTTTCTGAAGCCTCTCTCTCATACTGCTGCCTCCTCAAGCTCGCGCAGCACCATGCCCGCCATCAGCTCTCCGCACTGGTATGCGGACGAATAGCCGTCACCTCTCGGACCTCCGGCCCCTATGGGCTTCAGGCCTTTGACCGGATAATCCTTCCCCATCTGGAGGCTTCTTGAGATTATGTCGTCCCAGTCGGCGGTCTCATGACCGTAGACACAGCCCTCAGGAGTCCCGAGATAGCGGGCAAAAGTCCAAGGCGTGGCTATGGCAACTTCCTCCACATGGCCCTCAAGGTCTATTCCGGTGTTGTCCTTCAGCTGCTTTATTAGCTTTCTTGCGCACTTCTCCTTGAATGCCGCGTAATCCTCGGGCCTTAGGTTGTCCCAGTCCACGGGAGACCCGAATGTCGTTATGGAGCACATGCATGTGCCTTCCGGGCTTGCCTTGGGGTTCGCCACGTTGTAGCAGACAAAGATGGCGAACGTGTTGTGCTCCATTCCCCTCATTATGTTCGCGTACTCCTTCTCGGAATCCGCGCTTCCCAGCATGAAGATTGAGTAGTCGTTTATCCCCAGATCTTCCCTTGTCACGTCAAGGCACAGGTGGACTGTGAACATCCTTGCCCCGAACTTCTGCTTCCTGGCGTTGGAGAGCCGTCTCAGCCTTGGCGTCACGATCTCCTTTGGGACCATGCTGCCGTAGACAATGTCCTCGTTGACGTTGGCCAGGGCATAGCGGCAGCTCACATCACCGTAGGATGTGCGTACCCCGCAGACCTTGCCGTCATTGAACAGAAAGCTCTCTGCCCTGCAGTTGAACCAGATCGTGCCGCCCAGCTCACGGAAGCGGTCCTCAAGTGCCACGGAGAGCTCATGGGATGTGAACGCGGGAATGTATGCGCCTTCCTCCATGTAGGAGCTGACCATCATGGCATAATGAAGGAACGACATGCGGCTCATGTCGACTCCGAGATATGACCAGTAGGTGGACAGGATGTCGATGCACTTCTGCGGGAGCCTAAGGGCCTTGAACACGACCTTGCATGAGTGGGACCCCACAATCAGCATGTTGGAGAAATGCTTCAGTGCATAACGGATGTTGTAGTTGGTCCCGTCGGAGAAATAGCCCAGGCCCTCGTTGACCTCGTCAAAGAGCCTGAAGAGCCTCTCCATCTTCTTGCGGATACCGGGGACCTCTCTCTCCATCGCGTCTATCATGGCCTCTTTGCCGCACGGCATGGTGATGTCCATGGGACTTCCGTCTGAGAACCGTCCCACCGCACGGAAGCAGTCCTTGAGCTCAACCCAGTTGACCCTGACCCCCAGCTCATCGAACATGCGCCTTATTGAGCCGGGCTTCTCCTTGCTTCCTACCGAGCACAGCTCATGAAGCGAAGGATCAATCTCGAATCTGCCGCGCACATAGGATGTGGCGCAGCCTCCGGGAACATTATGCTGCTCGACTATTAGAGTCTTTTTTCCCGCTTTCTGAAGCTTTATGGCGGCAATCAGCCCGGCATTGCCGGCTCCGGCCACAACAACATCGAATTCCTTGTCCATGAGACTAAGATAACCCCGTTTGCGGCAGGAAAGAATAGTCAATCAATACTATTTTCAGTTCATAAGCAGTACTTACATAAACACCTCATGCTCTGATAGGATTATCTGTGATGGAGAAACTCAGACAGCTCTCATTTTTGATCA
>ONJV01000294.1 GCA_900318215.1 uncultured Veillonellaceae bacterium | reverse complement strand
TTATATCTTTTTTACATGTTTATAAAAGTCAATACTCTTTGCTTTAATATACACAAATTTGACATTTTCCTTTTTTTTGTGATATTATGGATTCATTCAAAGGGGTTTGTATAATGAAAAATATTGATAAAATTATTTATCACAAAGTGATAGAATGTGTTGTTTTTCTTGCTATTATTGTTGTTGCTTATTTTGCTTGGAGTAGTCTTCCTAAGGAAATGCTTGAAATTGCTCGAATTTATGATACTACAAGTCTTGCTTATGTTACTGTAGATGGATATCAAGATTATAAGTTTTATCCTATGAGTGATGAGGCTTCTAAGAATTTTTTACAACCTATGCACCGAAATGAAAGACGAAATCGTGCATGAACCGTGACAAGGAGGGATGGACGCATGAAAAAAGAACGGATTGCCTGTGTTGTGACGCGACGAAATGCGGCCATCCTGAACCTTCGCGAAGAGCTGGAGCAGATGGGATATGACTGCCTTATCTGCTACCTCGACAGCTATACGCAGACCCATTCCTATTGGAAGAAGAAGCTGGTGGAGCTGGTAGGAAGGAACCGTTGGGAATGGAAACATTATCTCAATGATTTGCAAGAGGCAATCCTGCAGCGCATCCTTGCATATCAGCCACAGAAAGTTCTGTTCATCAATCTCGGACTTACGGAAACGCGGCTCCGTCGCATCGGTGCACAGGCGCAAATTATTTTCTGGCATGTGGATCCTGTCCGGAACTTGCCAGAAGAAACGCTCGTACGAGTCGGCGGGTACCCCATCTTTGTTTACGATGTAGAAAGCCAGCAATACCTTCAGAGCCGCGGCGTTTCCGCAACGTATTGCCCGGTCGGATACAATCGGTCGTATGGCAGGCCAGAGCATCCGGTCGCGAAGGATATCGACATCTCTTTTATCGGATCGCCGTACAAGAAGCGATTAGAAATCCTCGAACCACTCGCCCAGGCAGCAGAAGAGCACGGTTGGAATTTTCAGGTGTTCGGGCCGTTCTTTGAAACGCGTTATTTCTGGAAACGACTGGTATTCCGTATACGTTATCCTCATCTTTCCCGCCATTTGACGAATGGTTCGATGACATCAGAAGAAATCGCGGCAATTTACCATCGTTCGAAAATCTGCCTGAACCTGCATGGCAACGGCAGCAACGGTGTCAATCCACGGACA
Source organism: uncultured Veillonellaceae bacterium (assembly GCA_900318215.1). GTDB lineage: Bacteria > Bacillota > Negativicutes > Selenomonadales > Selenomonadaceae > Selenomonas_C. Next base: position 1,150 of record ONJV01000294.1, on the reverse strand, counting down.
TTCGAGGTGCTCGCGAGCGGAGCGATGGAGCTCATCGACGAACGCGGTGATTACGATGTCCTGCAGCCGGGAAAAGATGTAGCTGTTTTCACAGGCATCGATAATCTTGTCCAGCAGGTGGAATGGTATCTCGCCCATGAGAAAGCACGCCAAGAGATGGCGCAGCATGGATATGAAAAGATTCACGACATGCGGAGCATGCAACGGTGCTTGCAGACGTTGCTGGGCGGATAAGGAGTTGCAAATGGAGTCTTATCATTGGCAGAAAGCGCCGACGTTCTTTTTTGTTGGAGTCTTTCTGTTTTTTTTCGTATTCTTCACGCAGGTGCATCCTCTTGTCATCTATGACGGGGATGACTGGCGTTACATCGCGTATACGCGACAGGCACTGCCGAGCTGGAACGAGTGGAATCCGAGCCGCGTCTTTGCGGAGTGCTTCCAGCCGCTCATGGGATATTTTGCGGCCTATGTGCTGACGCCGCTGATTGGGGACTATCTTCATGCGCAGACCGTGGCCGTTGCGCTGCTCCTGAGCTTGATGGTGACGGCGTATCTCTGGTTGTTTTACCATGTGATGCTCGGCACGGGCGGCGGACGGTTCCGTGCGCTTTCGATGACGGTGCTCTTCCTGCTGTTTCATTTCCTAATTCTGAAGACGCAGCGGGCGGGAAATCCCTATCTTTTCGGGTCTTCGAGTGTCACGTGCATTTATAACTACCTGATGCCGATGCTGCTCAATGCTTCGCTCGTACTGCTGATGATGTGGAAGGGACGGCTGACGGAAATCTTTCGCGGATGCTCGGCGGTGCAGGCGGGCTTTCTGTCGTTCTGGATTTATTTTGCCATTTTTTCTGGCGTCTTTCACAGCATCATCTTCGTGGCGTTCCTCGGATGGTATTCGCTCTTCGACTTGCAAAAATCAGCGGGCGGCGTGAGAAAATGGGCAGCAGCGCATCGCGCGGAGCTCGTTGTGCTCGTGCTCTGGCTGTTCAGTCTGGTGATTGAGATGCAGGGCGGACGGGCGCGCGCCATCGGGCAGCCATTCTTCCAGCTGCCGTGGATGGAGACGCTGCAGAGTGCGGCGGCACTCTGGCATCAGCTGAATACAGGTGTTGCGGCTTTTGGCATCGTCATCGCCATCCTTGCGGCG
>ONJV01000093.1 GCA_900318215.1 uncultured Veillonellaceae bacterium | reverse complement strand
GCCGGGATGGCGATGGCCGTGCCAAAGCCCGCCATGCCTTCGAGGAAGCCGCCGAAGCCCCAGCCGATGAGCAGAATCAGCACGCGGCGGTCGGACGACACCGACGTCAGCATCCGCTGGATTGTGTCCATCGCATGCGTGCGCAGCGTCAGCGTATACGTGAAGATGGCTGCGACGATGACGAGCAAAATCGGCCAGCAGGCAAGCGCAACGCCCTCGAGCGTCGCCTCCATCGCATGCGGCAGCGTCATGCCTTCAAAAGAGATGCCGACGGCCCAGGCGATGGCAAGCGCCATCGAGCAGGCTTTCCAAGCAGACATGCGGAGCACGGTGAGCGCTACGATGAGCCAGAGAATCGGGGATAGGGCGAGGAAGAACAAAAAGACCAGCTCCTTGAATTGAAGTGAAAAGATGTGAAATAATGACACTTCATTATAAGTAGCTGGTCACAAAACGTCAAGGACTTTTTTTATTGTGCAGGAAAATATATCTTAATAGATGCGCTCGACTTCGTATCCGTGCTGTCCGAGCGCGCGGATGATGCGCTGGACGTGTTCTTCGTTGTGCGTCTCGCACGTGACTTCGAGCACGACTTTCTTGAAGCTGTCCGTCACTTTCGCCTGGTTGTGATTGAGCTCGATGACGTTCGCGTTCTCGGCCGCGAGGATGTGCGCGATGAGTTCGAGCTGACCGGGCTTGTCGGGGAGCTGGACGGCAAAGCAGAACACGCGGCTGCGCGCAATCAGCGCCTTGTCAATCAGAGCGGAGATTGTCGAGATGTCGATGTTGCCGCCCGAGATGATGGCTGCGACTTTCTTGCCCTTCATCGGCAGCTTCGAGAGCGCCGCGAGCGACAGCACGCCCGCGCCTTCGGCGATGAGCTTGTGCTTCTCGATGAGCGACAGGAGCGCGCCCATGATTTCCATCTCGGAGACCGTGATGATGCCGTCGAGATATTTCTTGCAGAATGCATATGTCAGCGTGCCAGCTGTCTTGACGGCGCAGCCGTCGGCGACGGTGTCGGCCGAGTCGAGCGTGACGATTCCGCCCTTCTTGAGCGCGGCCTTCATGCAGGCGGCGTTCGCTGGTTCGACGCCGTAGACTTTGACGTTCGGATTCACGAGCTTCGTCGCGAGCGCGACGCCCGAGGCAAATCCGCCGCCGCCGATCGGCACGAGGATGGCGTCGATGTCCTTCTGCGCGTCGATGATTTCGAGCGCCGTCGTGCCCTGGCCGAGCAGCACCTCGCGGTCGTTGAACGGATGGATGTAGACGTAGCCGTGCTTCTTCTGCAGTTCGAGGCTGTGCGTGTAGGCATCGTCAAAGCCGTCGCCGTAGAGCACGACCTCGGCGCCGAGCGCCTTCGTGCCTTCGACCTTGAGGATCGGCGTCGTCGCGGGCATGCAGATGACGGCCTTGACGCCGAGCTTTTTCGCGGCGTAGGCGACGCCCTGCGCGTGGTTGCCAGCCGAGGCCGTGATGACGCCTTTCGCCTTTTCTTCGTCCGTGAGCTGGCTGATCTTGTTGTAGGCGCCGCGCAGCTTGAACGCGCCCGTGTGCTGCAGGTTCTCGGGCTTCAGGTAGACGTCGTTGCCGGAAATCTCCGAGAAGTAGTCGCTGTGGATGAGCCGCGTCTTGCGCGCGACGCCCTCGAGCTGCTTCGCGGCGCGGTAGACGTCGGCAATCGTCGTCTGCTCGACGATGTCTTCGACGGTGGGTGCTGCTTTCTTTTCTTCTGCCATAGGGAAAAGCCTCCTGTTCGATGTTCTGTTCTTAACAAGTTTACACGAGGTGGACAATGGTGTCAAATAAAGAAATTTTTTCTTTCTTTCGTGCAAAGAAAAGGGTTTTTGCCACGACACCGCGAATCATACAACATAGTATAAAGAAGTTTGCGATGAGGAGGGGGATCAGATGGAAAAGTTTTCCAGGATCCTCGTGCCCGTGGATGGCTCCGCAGGCTCGCTCAAAGCACTCGAGACGGCCATCCTGCTCGCCCGCTCCAGCGGCGCGACGCTCGACATCCTCTATGTCTCGTATTTCGCGAGCAAGACGGATACGGAGAACCTCGTGAGCTGGCTGCCGGAAAGCCTGACGCGCCCGGTGGCTCCTGCTGTGCATGATGCACTCGGCCGCGCGGAGGAACGCGTGCGCGGGCGGGCTGCCTACGAGCTGCACGAGCGGACGGGGAATCCTGCCCGCGAGATTCTGCGTTTTTCCGAAGAGCACGATGGAGAGCCCATCATCATGGGCGGGCGCGGTCTCGGCAGGGTCGAAGGGTTCTTTCTCGGGAGCGTGAGCCAGGAGATCATGGAGAAAGCTCCGGGCACGGTCCTCGTCGTAAAATGAAAAACGAACGGAGGTATACATCATGGAAGTCAAAAACATTTTGGTCCCCGTCGATGGTTCGGAAGGTTCGGATCGCGCTGTCACGCAGGCCATCTCGCTTGCAGAGGCCTGCGGCGCAAAGCTCAATTTCCTCTATGTGGCGAACATCAACCAGCTCGCAATCAATGCGTGCCTCAGTGACGCCATCCTCGATGCCGTCACGAAGGCCGGCAACGTGATTCTCGACCGCGTCATGGACATGGTGCCGACGGGCGTGGAAAAGGAAGCGTTCTCGGAGACGGGCTCGCCTGCCGTCGTGATTCTCGATTTTGCGACGGACAAGGAAATGGACATGATCGTCATGGGCAGCCGCGGCCTCGGCGTCGTGAAGGGCGTGCTGCTCGGCAGTGTGAGCCAGTACATCGTCGAGCAGTCGAAATGCCCGGTGCTCGTCGTGAAATGAACGGGCAAACATCAAATTTTCAAGGAGACTTCTGAATGCCAGGACAAGGGACAGGAAAAAAAGCGCTGCGGATTCCATCGGAAAAATTTTCCCAGGTGCTCTTCAGCGGAGTCGGGACGCCGCTTGACGCAGCGCTCAAGCGGGGAGCAGGCGTGCGCCTCGTGGAGGAGCGTGCGATGGCCCTCGACATGATGCTCGAAAAGACATCAGCGACAATCTTCTCATTCGATATCGAGGAGGATACGCTTTATTTCCTGAAGGTCTCGGTGGATGGCAAGCGCGAGGAACGCAAAATTCTCAATTTCCATGCGGTGCTCGACATGGCCGTGCGCGGCAAAGAGCCGGAGGGGCGCCGTTTTGCAGAGGCGTTCCGCGAAGCCATCCGCGGGCCGCGCGAGGACGTCGTCGAGTTCTACGGCTGCATCTTCACGAAAGAGCCGCACTGGAACCGCGTCGTCTACCGCAGCGTGCCGGCGCCGGACGGCATCGTCGCGAGCATCGTCGGTTACAGCTGCGTCATCGACGCAGAGCGCCACGGCGAAATCGTGCATGCATCGTCTGCACTCGAAAAGCTGGCATTGGAGCGCACGCCAGACCGGCAGGCGCTCGCGGAACGCATCAATGCGCGTCTGCGCATCCTCCAGCCAGGCGAGAAAGGGACGATTTTCCTCATCAATCTCACGAATTATCGCGAGATTTCGGAGCACCTCACAGAAGAGGCGAATCCTGGCGGCTTCCTCCATGCCGTCACGGACAGCATCCTGGCGGACTTCCGCGGAGAGGACATCCTCGGGCAGATTTCGGAGAGCCTTTTCGTGCTCTTCATCTGCGGCCACACGTCGCTTGACATCATCGAGCGGCGCGCCCAGCGCGTCATCGAGCTCGTCCACCGCGTGTCCATCCAGGGGTTCGAGGACATCCGTGTCAGCGTCGGCGTCGCTGCGACTGGCACGCAGGGCGTCCGCTATCGCACGCTCTACGAGCGTGCAGACTCCGCCCTCAAGACGGCCGAGTCGCATGGCGAGAACAACTATCGCGTGTATTTCGAAGAAGAAAAAATCTGAATCCGAAGACAAAGAACGACGTGCAGCAGAAGCTCCGGCTTCTGCTGCACGTCGTTTCAGTCTGTATACAGCAGGACGATGCGTCCTGCTTTTCTTGTTTTCTTCATATCGATGACCCGCTGGTTCCGGGAGCCTCGGAAGTGCAGCGTGAGGTCGCGCTGGGATTCTTCATAGGGACCATCGACGAGGACGTCGAGCTCGCTTAAGAGGGCGCGCGTTGCCTTGTCTTTCTCGGCACGCTCGGCGAGCTCTTCGAGTGTGAAGCCGCTGTAGCTCCAGACGTCGAGGCCGCGCTGGTGGACGGCGCGGGCGAGGCTCGCGAGCGGGGCGGGCTGGAGGAACGGCTCGCCGCCGCTGAACGTGACGCCCGAGAGAATCGGGTTTTCGGCCATCTGCTGGAGGATGGCGGCCGTGTCGATGGCATGTCCGCCTTCCATCGGCTGTGTCTCAGGATTCTGGCAGCCAGGGCAGCGGCGCGCGCAGCCTTGCACGAAGACCGTCAGGCGGCAGCCGTCGCCGTCGACGATGCTGTCATCGACGATGCCGGCAATCTGGAGCTTCATCAGTGCAGGCCGTGCTTCACGCGGTCGTGCTCCTCGGCGCGCTTGGCATCGTTCCAGCGGTCGATGGTGCCGACGAGATAGCCCGTGATGCGGCGGATGCGCTCGAATTTCTGCGGGCGCAGCTGGTAGTCGAGCGAGACCGTGCCGTCCGGACGGCAGACGATTGAGATGCGGTCGACCGGCTCCTGCGTCTTGTCCGCGACATAGCTGATATAGTTCGTGATTTCCTTCTCGGACATCTCCGGGATGCCCTTGACCGTGACTTCCGTTCCGTTGACTACCATGACGAATCATCCTTTCCTATCAAAAGGAACTGGTGAAGCTTGCTGCTACGAACCCCTCAGCCCCCCTCATTGAGGGGCGTAAATCCTCCAGTGGAGGATTTACGGGCCGCGAAGCGGCAGGGGGAGTAGTTTGAGGCACAAGCCTGACGAGTTCTTGTGTTGTATCTTTGCTCTGTTCCTGCATTATACAACATCTAGGGGAACGCGTCAACCTGTGCAACAACATGTGGATAAATTGTGGATAACCCTCTTCAGCGCTCGTCCTCAGCCGCGTCCCCGTGCAGCACCGTCCTCACCGGGAACGGAATCTCGATTCCCTCTTCGCGGAACCTCCGCGTCAGCGCCTTGATGAATTCATGCTTCAGCAAGAACTGCGAATCAAACCGGCTGCTGTGCAGGATGACTTTGAAATTGATGCTCGAGTCGCCGAACTCCGTGAAGCGCACGAGCGGCTCCTGCTCGACTCTCTTGTCAACGCGCGCGAGGACTTCGTTTGCGACTTCGAGCGTAACTTTCTCGACGAAATCGAGGTCGCTGTCATAGGCGACGCCGACGGGGATGCTGATGGCCATGTCGCGGCGCGGCAGGCTGAAATTCGTGATGTTCGACGAAGCAATCTTCTGGTTCGGGATGACGACCATGTTGCTTTCACCGGCTGGGACGATGGTCGTGAAGCGCCAGGTGATGTCCGTGACGCGGCCTTCCTCGCCCGTGCTGAGCTTGATGTAGTCGTCGATGCGCAGCTGCTTCGAGAGAATCAAGTGGAGCCCTGAGAAGATGTTCGCGAGCGTTTCCTGCAGCGCGAGGGCGACCGCCATGCCGCCGACGCCCATAGCGGTCAGGATTGGCGCGATGGAGATGCCGTAGTATTGCAGCACGACGAGCACGCCCATCGCGTAGATGACGACGGTCAGGATGGTCGAGAGCAGCGTCGTCTTCGGCAGACGCTCCTGCGAGCGCTCGATGTGCATCTCGACGACGCCGTTCACCGTGCGCGCGACGACGCGCGTGATCGAGAGGATGATGACGGTGAAGAGAATATAGGAAAAAAGCTTGGTAAGCGAGGGCGGAATGTCAATGGTATTGACAATCCAATAGAGGCCGACGACGAGCGTCAGCGAGATCGGCACGCCCTTCATCGCGTTGATGAAGACGTAGTGCCACGTGCCCTCCTCGATGTCGAGGTGCGTCCGGATGCGGCGGTTGATGAGCTTGTTGAGCGTGATACCGACCGCGAGCGCGCCGAAGAGGATGCAGAGCGGCACGATCAAGGGCTCTAAGAAATGTTCCCAGTCGGCGAGCTTCGTCCAGTCAAAAGATGGCAATAAAATCCCTCCGTTTCTTCCATCTGCTTGGTGACCCAGTTGCTTGCAGTTCTCCTGCCCGCCCATTATACTATAAGAAACCATGTCACACAATGCATTTTGAAAAGGAGCATCATCCTATGAAAGAAATCCTCGTCGAGGGCCCGTGCCTGCGCCTGCGCCGCGCTGGGACGGAAGACCTCGATTACATTCTGCAGCTTGAGTACGAGCCGGAAAACGTCAAGTTCATCGTGCCGTTCGACCGCGACTTCCACACGAAGATTCTCGAGGGCGCCGTGCCGGAGTCGATGGACGTCATCGCCGAGGAAAAAGCGACGGGCGAGCGCGTCGGTTACTTTCTCGTCAACGGCCTCCAGACCGAGGCGCATGAGATGGAGTGGACGCACGTCGTCGTGCAGAAGAAGGGCATGGGCTACGGCCACGAGGCGATGAAGCTCCTCAAAAAATACTGCTTCGACGTCAGGAAGTTCCATCGCGCCTGGCTCGACTGCAAGGACTACAACGCGCGCGCGCTGCACCTCTACGAGAGCGAAGGCATGCAGCGCGAAGGGTTGTTCCGCGAGACAATCATCACGAACGGCGTCTACGAGAATCTCGTCGTGCTGGCGATCCTCGACCGGGAATACGCGGCGCGGAAAGCGGAAGGGAAGGAGCTCGAGGCTTTTAGCGGTTGCGGAGGCTGATGATTTTCGCTAAAATAAGAGCAAAGAAGGGGGATGAACTTCATGGCGAACCGCCAGTACAAGGATACTGTCTTTCGGGCATTCTTCAATCATGAACGGGAGATCGCAGAGCTCTATCAGGCGATTCGCCCGGAGGACGATGTCCGTGCGGAGGACATCACCATCACGACGCTCGATGACGTGTTTCTCGATCAGCAGAAGAATGACCTTTCGTTCCTCTGGAAAGATCAGTCCGTCGTCCTTGTCGAGCATCAGAGCAGTCTCAATCCGAACATGCCTTACCGTCTGCTCATCTATAGTGCGCTCGTCATGCTTGCAAGCTTTGCGGACAGCAAGGCGCTATATGGCACGAAGCTCGTGAAGATTCCCGCGCCGCATTTTTATGTGCTCTACATTGGCGACGATATGGAGCAAGACGAGGAAACGCTGAAACTTTCGGCGGCGTTCAAGGAAAAGGGAGCAGACCTCGAGCTCGTCTGCCATGTGTTCAATATTACGTACAAGGAACATCGAACGATCTTGGAACGTTGTCGGCCGCTACGGGACTATAGCTTCTTCGTCCATCGCATCGACGAGGACAAGAAGAGTGGCATGACGCTCGAAGAAGCGATTCGGGAAACAATCACATACTGCATTACGTATGGCATCATGAGGGAGTTTTTGGAAGCACATCGGGAGGAGGTCCTCAAAATGTTTGCATTGAAATGGGACGCAGAAGAAGAGAAGAAAGTGATTCGCGAGGAAAGCCGCGAGGAGGGCGAGGCGGAAGGCCGCGCAGCTTCGGTACGTTCTCTGATGGAGACGCTTCACTGCACGAGGGAAAAAGCGATGGAGCTTTTGAAAATCCCCGCTGACCTCCAGCCGAAGGTGCTGGCGCTGCTGTAAGAGATATAAGATGCCGCAAGCAAAAAGAATCATGATGAAACATAGCGTGCGAAAGAAAGAATTACTTTTTCTCGCACGCTATTTTATATGAGTAAAATATGCATTCAACTCTATATTTTGTAAATATAGAGTTGAATGCATATTTTTATATGAAATACAAAATTTATATTGACAATAAAACGGAAATTTATTACAATACAACTATCAAGAGAAACGGGAGGTGATCGCATGGGGGCAGATGAAAGCAGGCATGAGCGTTTCCAGCGGGTAGCAGAAGCGCGGACGAACAAGATCATTGATATGCTGCGGCTTTTGGGAAATTGCTCGAATCGTACGAATTACGAGTACAGCGAGGATGAGGTGCAGCAGATTTTCGAGGCGCTGGAGCAGGAAATGGAGGAAGCGCGGGCTCGGTTCACGTTTTCTGGAGACAGCGGGCCGAGATTTTCCTTGCGTTCGCGCCGCTGATGCGCGGGAAGTGGGAGGTACATCATGGGATATGCAGGAAAATGGGAAGTCGTGATTGACACGAAGGCATCGCAGGCCGATGGGAGAAAGCCGCTGATGCCGTATCAGCAGGAGGCCATCGATCGTTTGAATGCATTCTTCGATCTGACGGGAAAGGTCGAGGAAAAGCAGAGCGGGATGCTCGTCATGCCGACGGGAAGCGGCAAGACGTTCACGACGGTCACATGGCTCTTATCGCAGGGCGTGGCACAGGGATACCGCGTCATCTGGCTCGTGCATCGGCAGGAGCTCGTCGAGCAGACGTTCCGTGAATTCTGCAAGCTCGCGCCGACGCTTGCGGCGTATGGAGTTTCGCGCGTCAAGCTGCTGCCGGTCTCCGGCAAGCATGCAGCGATGTCGATGGCGGTCGGCGATGACATCACGGTCGCTTCCATCTTGTCCGTGGCATCGAAGAACGGCATGCGCCACATCCGTCGGATGCTGGGAAATCCCGGCAAAGAAAAACTCATCGTCGTCATTGATGAAGCGCATCATGCAGCCATGCCGAGTTATCAAAAAGTTCTGAAACGGATGCGGCGCATCAATCCGCATCTCGTCTTGCTTGGCCTCACGGCAACGCCGAAGCGGATGCAGGACAACAACCGCCTGCTGCGGATGTTCCATCTGGCAAAGGGCGAAGCTGGGGATCGCGGGCCGGTGTACCAGATTAGTCTCGAAGAGCTCATCAAAGACGGCTTCCTCTCCGTACCGCATTATCAGCGCATCGCCACGGGCATCCAGGGCGATACGACATATCAGCTGACGAAAAAGGATGTCGCGTTCTACGAGCAGTTCCAGAAGTTGCCGGAAGGTGTCTTCGACGCTATCGCATCGGATGCCGCGCGCAACAAGCTCATCGTCAAGGAATATCTCGATCACCGCGAGACGTACGGCAAGACGCTCGTCTTTGCCATCAACAAGAAGCACGCAGAGCACCTCGCGGAAGAATTTTGTCAGGCTGGCGTTCCCGCCAAGTACATCGTTTCGGGCGAGAAAAAGAACCGTGAAACGATCGAGCGCTTCCGTCAGGGGGAGTTCCCCGTCCTCGTGAACATCCAGATTATGACGGAGGGCATCGACGTGCCGGATGTGCAGACGGTGTTTCCCCGTCCTCGTGAACATCCAGATTATGACGGAGGGCATCGACGTGCCGGATGTGCAGACGGTGTTCCTGACGCGCGAGACGAACAGCGACGTGCTGTTCATGCAAATGGTCGGGCGCGGCCTGCGCGGCGTGCAGGCCGGCGGCACGAAGGACTGTCACATCGTCGATTTCCATGACCAATGGGAAAAATTGCAGTTCTGGTTTCATCCGGAAAAGCTCAGCCTGTTCACTCTGGAAGAAGAGGGCGAAGACGGCGGCGATACGGTGGAAGCCGAGGCGAAAACGCGGCGCTTGCCGCGGTTGCTGCCAAAGACGATGGAAGCGTCCTATCTCGATATTTCGCAGGTCATTCGCGGGACGCTGCGGATCGAAAAGCGCAGCACAATCTGGCCGGTCGGCTGGTACAATCTGAGCCGCGTAGAAGACGTGTTCAGCTACATCGTCGTGTTGAGTGATCGTGAAGAAGCCTTTGCGGACTGCATGGAACTCTTGGAGGACAAGCTCAAAGAGGAACACATGGAGCTCCCCGCCATCCAGAAAATTTGCAAAAAGATGCTGACCGGCGCGGCAGGGAAAAACGACATCGATCATCTGGCCGCGTACGTTTCAGAGCATCAAGCCACTCCACCGTATTTTGACCTGGCTGAAGAAGATGCGGCGAGCCCGCAGAGCATCGTGGAGCACCTGTTCGAGCAATACGAGAACGTCACGGACAAGCTCACAGACGAACAAGTCTATTGGTTGCATGCGCAGTATGAAAGCTCCGAGCGCATGAAAGCCATTTACGGAACGTTCGTAGCGTTCCGGCGCTCGGTCGAAAACCTCCTTGCACGTCAGCAGCACGCGCATCTGATGGATATTGAAGACCGCAGGGAATATCATGTCGAGCCTGATGCTTACGACCTCGAAGAACTTTTGGGAAACGTCTATGACCGTTTCCCGCAGCTCAGCAAGGCGAAAATTCTCGATGTGCGCTGGAGCCGCCACGTCGTCAAGAGCTGGTTCGGCCGTTGCACGGCGCTCGCCGGCGACCGCTTCCTCATCGAGATCAACCGCCTGCTGTCTTCGCACGAAGTCCCGCAGGAGGCAATCGAGTACCTGCTGTACCACGAGCTCTTGCACGCGAACGGCAAATGGGCGCACACGCCGGAGTTCCGTGAAGCAGAGTGGCGCTTCCCAGATTCCGCGAGGTGGGACAGCTTCCTCGATCGGATGCAGGAAAACTACAAGCTCGACTACAAG